>JACDBQ010000272.1 GCA_013694845.1 Acidobacteriota bacterium | reverse complement strand
ATCGGATCATTGTTTTGCGCAACCTTGTCAGCCGGAACCGGACCGTTGGCATTCTCGTCATGGGCAGCTCGCGAGTGACGATTGACAACTGCCGCCTCGAGAACAACGTCAACTACGGTATTCAGGTACAAGGCAGCGGTCGCGTCGCCGTCACCAATACCCACGTCAACGGTACCGGTTACCGCATAGGCGCGGCGGGACAGTCGCCGGTCGCCACACCTCCGGCGGCTCAAGTTACACCCAACCCTGGCCACGGAATCGAGTACGAGAACGGTACGTCCGGATTCATCGCGACTTACCGACAATCTCATACGATCTCAATCGCGCCGCGTGATCGAAGATCTGCGCTGCGATGATCAGTTCATCCGGCCGCGTCCGGTCGACGAACGCCTCGAGCCCCTGCCGCACCGTCACCGGTGCACCCACCATCGAGACCGACTGGACTTCGGCGAGCGGGATCGTGCCGAACGGGACCACTTCGCGCTCGAACTCTCGGCTGGGAGGCGGCAGCGTCGTGGGCAGGCCGCGCCGCAGGTTGGCGAAGGACTGCCGTCCCGACGTCGCGATGAATCGTGCTTCCTCGTCGGTGTCGGCCGCGACGATGTTCACGCCCAGCATGAGGTACGGCTCCGGGTGATCCGCCGACGGCCGGAAATGGCGGCGGTAGATCTCGATTGCCTGCAGCATCAGGGAAGCCGCGAAATGGGACGCAAAGGCGAACGGCAAACCGAGCGCCGCCGCCACCTGTGCGCCAAAGAGGCTGGAGCCCAGGATGTAGAGCGGCACCTTGAGCCCTGCGCCGGGCACCGCGCGCACCGTGCCGGGCGGGTCGTCCTCCCCACGCGGTTCGAAGTACGACAGTAGTTCAAGGATGTCCTGCGGGAAGGCGTCGGGGTCGCTGGCCAGCGTTCGCCGCAGGGCGCGCGCGGTGGCAAGATCACTCCCCGGTGCGCGGCCCAATCCGAGATCGATCCTGCCGGGAAACAGCGATTCCAGCGTGCCGAACTGCTCGGCCACCACCAGCGGCGCGTGATTGGGCAGCATGATACCGCCTGCGCCGACCCGGATCGTGCGCGTGCCCGCCGCCACGTGCGCGATCACGATAGCGGTCGCGGCACTGGCGATCCCCGGCATGTTGTGGTGCTCGGCGACCCAGTACCGGCGATATCCCCACCGCTCCGCATGCTGCGCGAGGTCCCGGGTGTGACGCAAGGCCGTCGCGGCATCGCTGCCGTCGGTGATCGTCGCCAAGTCGAGCACGGAGAAGGGAACCACGTTCACAGTGTTGCATTCTTCTGGTGCTCGGTGCTCAGTGCTCAGTGCTCGGTGCTTGCTTCATTCCCCAGCGCACCAGCACCGAGCACCCAGCACCCACCACACTAGAATGATCGGGTGCCTTTTGCGGGGTGCGGGGTGCGGTAGCTGGCAGCTGGCAGCGGAATGCTGATCGTCCTGATGAATCTCCTCTTTTGTTTCGCTCACCCTGATGACGAGAGTTTCTCGGGGGCAGGGACGGCCATGAAATATGCCGCCGCCGGGGCTCGGACCGTGCTGGTCACGGCGACGCTTGGGCAATCGGGGAAATGTGGGCAGCCGCCGGTCTGCCGGTCCGAGGATCTGGAAGTGACCCGGGAGCGCGAACTGCGTGAGGCCGTCCGGATCATCGGTTTCGACGAGCTGCACCTGCTCGGCTATCGAGATCGTGAGCTGTCCGAGGCGCCGCCGGGCGACGTTCGGAAGACGCTGGTCGCGATCATTCGCCGCGAGCGTCCCTCGACCGTCTTCACCTTCGATCCGAATGGGTTCAACGTCCACCCCGACCACGTGGCGATCAGCCGTTTCACCATCGACGCGATCGCGGCAGCGGCCGACCCGCGGTGGCATTCTGGGGTCGAGCCGCCGTACGCCGTCCCCCGCCTTCTCTGGACGCCTCCCCTGCCCCCATGGGACGCGGCACACGTCGCCGAGATCGAGAGAGAACCGGGCGTCGACCTGATCATCGACGTGGCCGCCTGGCACGACCGCCGCGTCGCCGCACTTCGAGCCCACCGCACCCAGCACCTGTCCATCGACCGCTGCTTCTTCAATCGACCCGACCTGCACCGCATCCTCGACACGGAGATCTGGCGACAAGGATACGGCCCCGCATTGAGCGAACGACCAACGAGGGAGTTGTGAGGGCCGGGATGAGGAGTGCGGGGTCAGGGGATGCGGGGTGCGGGATGCGGGATGCGGGG
>JACDBQ010000268.1 GCA_013694845.1 Acidobacteriota bacterium | reverse complement strand
GTGCATCGCATCTCCTCGTGAACGCGGACGAACAGGCCGCGCACGCGCGCCGTGTTCGCCAGCAGGTCGGCTTCGACCCAGGTGGACGTGTCGATCGAGGGCAGCAGGTGCAGATGAACCGTGCCGGGCCGGGCGGCATAGCCCATACCCGGGTCCACCGATTGCGGGATCCGGAAGTACATGGGCGTGATGGGGACCTTCAGGTCCGTCGCCAGGTGGAACGATCCCTTGTTGAAGTGCCCAACCTCGCCGGTGACGATCCGGCCGCCTTCCGGGCTCAGGTAGACGGATTCGCGAGTGCGGCGCAGGATCGCGGCGGCCCGCTTGAAGATGCGGGTGCGCTCGGCCGGCCGGTCCTGCGGCACGGTGAAGAACGTCCCCATCATCCAGGCGATGATTCCGAGCGGGACGAACTTCCGCAGAAAGCCACTCAGAAAGAACCGGCAGTTGGGCAGGCCGAGCGCCACCAGGACGAAGAGGTCCAGTGTCGATGTGTGATTGGAGATATAGATCGTCTGCGTTCTCGGCCATGGCCGATCCGCGTGGACCATGATGGTGATCCCGTGCACCGCCAGGATCCCTCGGCAGAGCCTCTGCGCCATCGACGAATAGAGCCGCCGTGCCCTGAACAGCGTGACGGCGCCAACCGGAAGCATCAGGGCCGCGCCCACGGTCAAGATCACCCCGCCGACGACGGCCTTGACGAGTCTCACGCAGCCCTCCGGCAGACGACGGTCTGCATGGCGAGATTCAAACGCGTTTCGAACATCGTCAGCGGCAACGTCAGCAACTGTCCGATGAAGTAGGGGACGATCGCCTTATCCAGTTTGAGGCCGCGGCCTTTCAGCAGCCGGAACGCGGCACCGGTGAACAGGTAGAAGTACGCCGGGAAGGCGCCGTAGGGCAGGTACTCGATGACCTCGAACCCGCTCTTGCGCACGGCGCGGAGCAGTGTGTCCCGGTCGTAGAGGGCCGTGTGCTGCGGCGCCTGCAACCCCGGCCATCGGTCGCCGAACCACCGGAACGTGCGGCTGTCCAGGCGCGGGACTTCGATCACCAGCGTGCCATCGGGATTGAGCACCCTTCTGGCCGTCGCGAGGCTGCGCATGGGGTCGTAGTCATGCTCGAGAAAATGCCACATGGTGATGAGGTCGAACCTGTCCGGCGCGAGGTTGGCGTCGTAGAAGAGCCCGCAATGGAACTCCACGTCGCGCATGGTTGCGGCGGAGGCGAGGTCCTTGAAATCAACACCGGTGACCCGGGCGCCCGAGTGGCGATGGAGATGCGCGAGGAAGCTGCCTACCGCGCATCCCACGTCCAGTACCTGGCTCGCGGGTGTCAGCGAGACATGGCGGGCGACGATCCGTTGCTTATCGACGTCGAGCTTGTTCATGGCCCGCTCGAACAGCGGCGTCAGCAACCCCCAATCCCGTTTCTTGCGATGCGCGATGTAGGCGTCGTCGTAGTAGGCGCCGATCGCATCGAGCGTCACGCGCGGGTTCTGGTAGACGAGATCGCAATTCGAGCAGCGCACGAAACGATAGCGTCCGGGTGTCCCGCAGAGATCGTCTTCCGCATGGATGAAAGGACGGTACTCGCGTGAGCCGCACAGATAGCAGGCCACTTCCTCGAGCCGGGGAGCCGACACGGTGACCTCCCCGGTGTCGCCACCCATCCTGCTTTGAGGCGCGGGAGCAGCGAGGGTGACAGTCATGAACGGCCTCCCAGGAGGAATCCGAGTGGGCTGACCGGGTCGTGCCACGCCTCGTACGCCGATACG
This sequence comes from Acidobacteriota bacterium, assembly GCA_013694845.1. Classification (GTDB taxonomy): domain Bacteria; phylum Acidobacteriota; class Vicinamibacteria; order Vicinamibacterales; family 2-12-FULL-66-21; genus JACDCA01. Next base: position 1,008 of record JACDBQ010000268.1, on the reverse strand, counting down.
GCAACGTAGAGTGCGGCAGCCAGCAGGGTGATGGTGACCGGCATCTCGGCAAGCCGCGCCCCGGCGACGATGAAGACAAATGCCGGATACTTGGCGAGCAACAGCTGATCCCCGGCGAAGGTGCGGCCCTCCCTGCGCACGTACCATGTGCCGAGCGCTGCATGCATGACGATAAGGACCGCAACCGAGATGCTGCTCCCGTCGCGGACGACGCTCCAGCCCAGGTTGACGATGGCGAGGGCCGCACAGAGCAGCACCAAGGGCCTGATCGTTCTCGATTGCACGACGACGCGATCGGGATGGATCGATCGATCGGTGTGACGGTCCGCCAGGTCGTCCCAGAGCCGGAGCTCGGCGAGCAGGAGCAGTGCGGCGAGGGCATCCGTGACGATCATCGCGATGCCGTACCGTCCACCCGCCGCTATCAGCGCGATCGCCACCGCAAGCGGAACGAACACGACTGGAGCGAAGCGCTCTTTCAGGTAAGCGCCGATCACTGGACGGCCCCGCTTGCCCGGTGCACGAGCCCGCGATCGCCGTCCACCGTGATGAACCCGCCGTGGGGGATCAGGCGCGTCGCATCCCGAACGCCTACGACCGACGGGATCCCGAACTCGCGCGCGATGATCGCGCCGTGCGACAGCATGCCGCCGCGCTCGATCACGAGTCCGGAAATCAGCGGAAAGATCGGGCCCCATCCCGGGTCGGTCTGGCGGGTGACCAGGATGTCGCCGGGTCGCAGCCGATGCGAATCGGTGACGTCCAGCAGAATCGCCGCCGCGGCGGTCTTCGTTCCCCCGCACGCCCCCACGCCCCGGAGCTGTTCGTTGTGATCCGCCCCGGCGACCCCTGTAGCCGCGAGGCCTGAGGCGTCGAAGTACGCGCCAGCCGGAAGGCGGAGCGAGTCTGGCGGTGTCTGCTCGCTGAGGCTCGCGTGGGCTTCCCGGCGGAGCGCGACCAGCCGGGCAATGTGATCCGGAAACATCTCGCCGCCGGATGCGATCAGGT
>JACDBQ010000243.1 GCA_013694845.1 Acidobacteriota bacterium | reverse complement strand
CTGCTGCAGGTCGGCCAGCGAGAACCGCTCCCATCGGATACCGTCCGTCGGCGTCTCAACGCTCGCGTCAGCAACCGGCTCACGCCAGCGGAGCTCGGACTCCATCGTCCAGACGTAGCCGCCGACGACGATGATGAGACCTGCAACGTGCCACCCGGCACGCGCCGAGCGGCTCGCGCCATGCGGCACCTGTCCGATCATCCACACCGCGAACGCGACCGTCACGAGAAACACCAGCGACCACACGACGCCTTCCGGGCCGAGCTGCGCCCCGAGAACCGACAGCAGCCAGACCACGGTCGCGAGCAGCACGAAGCCCATCGCCTGCTTGAAGCGGATCATCCACGCGCCCGGTCGTGGCATCCATCCAATCCAGCGCGGATTCCATGACAAGAGCAGGTAGGGCAGCGCCAACCCGACGGCCGCCGCCGTGAACGCGAGCAAGAGCACCGCGAGCGACTGGGTGAACGCGAACCCGATCGCGGTGCCCAGAAACGGGGCGGTGCAGGGTGTTGCGAGCACAGTGGCGAGCATCCCGTGGGCGAACGCACCGCCCGGCCCCTGACCTCCCGCCGCAGCGCCCGACAACACGGGGCCGGAGATCTCGAACGCACCGAACAGACTCATCGCGAAGACGAGCACGATCACGCTCATCGCGAGCACGAACGCGGGCGACTGGAACTGAAAGCCCCAGCCGATCTGCTCGCCGGCGGCACGAAGGCCCGCGATGGCGGCAACGAGGATCCAGAACGAGACGATCACGCCGCCCGCAAACATCACACCCAGGAACCGCGTCCGGCGTGGATCGTGCCCGGCCTGATGAACGAAGCCGAGGATCTTCAGCGAGATCACCGGCAGCACGCAGGGCATGATGTTCAGGAGCAGCCCGCCGAGCGCCGCGAACAGCAACAGCATGCCGATTGGCAGGTGAGTGGAGCCCGAGGTTGTGAAGTCGCGCGCCAGCCAATCGTCGGCAGGCGGTGTAGGCGCTGCTGACGCGGCCGGAGAAGCGTCGGTCTCGGCTGCCGGATCGGTCGGATCAGGTGACGGCGCGGATACCACGTCAGCCGTGTCTGGAGGCTCGATTGCGGCGCCGGATGTCAGCGAGGTGGCGACGTCGAAGCTTCCCCGGTCGGTGACGACGACACCGCTCAATCGGCGCGCGGTTGCGCTCTCATCGTCGGGCTCCGCCGAGAATTCGACCGTGGCGCCCCGGACAGCGATCTTGCCGTGATCGATGGTGAAGCCTTCGATCGTGCGCGGGAAGAACCGCACGACTCGCCTTCCGCCGGCGTCGATCTCGAGGGTGAACGTCGACCGTCCACCACTCCTCCGAACGAGGGCCTGAGCGATCGTGACGCCCGCGGCGGCGCCGGCCTTCGGCACCTTCGCCGCGAAGGCACCAATCACCGCCGCCTCCGTTGATGGTGAAGGCTCGCCGAGCGGGAGTGTGAGGGTGAGCGCCGCATCGCCTGGAATGCAGAGTTTCTCGCACACCAGCCAGTCGGCTTTCGCCTTCACGACGAGCGATCCGCCTGACGCCGCCGTTGGTAGCGAGATCGCCGACAGCAGCAGCGTCTCGCGTTCGTATCCGAAGACAGTGATGCCACCATCCTCTTGATATCGCGCTGGCTCAGGCCAGCGAAGAACCGAGGCGGTCGCGCCGGCCGGTAGTTGCCACGCGACCTGGATCGGCAGCGCCGTGTCGCCGGGGTTCTCCCAGTAGACGTGCCAGCCGGGCGCGACGGACAAGTGCACGCCCGCGGTGAAGAGCGTGCCGGGCTGGACGCGGTCGACATCCGCGACCAGCCGCGCGGTGACGATCGTCTTGCCCTCGTGCACCTGCGCGGAAGCGACGGACGCCTGCAGCAGGAGCAGAGCTCCGGCGAATGCCAGCGTCCTCGGCATCGTCATCCCGCATCCCTCATCCCGCATCCCTCATCCCGCACCCCGCACCCCGCCCTTAGAACTCCCAGCCGAACGAAACTTGTCCCGCGCGAGGACGCTGAACACCGGAAAGGAGACCGTAGTTGGGATTGGCGATGTTGGTGGACGCGTAACTGAGCCTGGCGTTGGCGTTCGGCAGGTTGTAGCCCAAGGCAGTCACCCGGAACTGGTGAGTCTTGAACCGGAAACCTTTCTGAAGCTGCAGGTTCAGCAGATGCGTGCCTCCGACGCTGCGGCCGACCTTCTCTGATGGCGGCGCTACCAGCCGTGTCGGGTTGAAGAGCGGGTCGTTGACTACTCGTCCGTTCGACAACGTGACGCGCGGCACAAGCGTACTCGCGGGCAGCGCCTGGAACGTGTCGAGCAGAACGCTGTCTGAGAACAGTTCGTAGAAGACGCCCGCGGTGATGTCGAACGGCAGCGTGTAGCTGCCCGAGAGTTTCAGGTTGTGCCTGCCGCCACGCTCGACCTCGAAAAACTCCGCCGCGCGATCGCCGTAGGCAATCTGCAGCGCGGCGTTGGCCGCCGAGAAGTAGCCGAACTCGCCGTCCTGGCGGTCGATGCCGTAGGTGTAGTTGCCGTTGAACTGCCACCGGTCGGCCAGGCGACGATTGACCCAGAACTGGAGTGCCCGATAACTGCGCTTGACGCGATTGGTATCGACCACATCGGTCAAAGCGTCGAGGGCGGGGTTGACACGTCCAACGAATCGGCCGTTGGGGATGTCGAGAATGAGGTTGCGATCGACGCTCTCAGGGAAATGCTCGAACTTCCGCTGCACGAAAGAGACATCGACGGCGATCTTTCCGGGCAGTTGACGCTGCACCGACACGACGTACTCGAGCACCGACGGCACCGACCGCGAGACATTCTGAGTGGTGGTCGCGGCTGAGGGTGCACCGGTCGTGAAGATGTCGAGCACGCCGTTCACCTGGCTCGAGGTGGCTGTGTCGGTGACGATGCTGTTCGGGAAGAAGCCGAATGTGAAATCGAGCGCAAACTTCTCTCCGATGCGCGACACGCTCGATTTCAGGACGGTCCTGTCGTTGATCTGGTATGCGGCACCGAGACGGGGCGACCACGAGTTGTAGTCGAGAAGCGACTCTTCCCTCCCTTCGACGGTCGTATGGTTGGTTTCATAACGGACGCCGCCATTCACCGTCAGGCGCCGCATCGGACGCCAGGAGTCTTGAACCGCGAACGCATACCCACGATCGATGGCTTCGTTCTCGACCTCGCCGAGTGGACGCGGCGTGAAGACCCGCCAGAGTTGCCGCGGTCCAAAGACCGGGGAGTCCCGGTAGTCTTCTATGACGTTGAAACGGACCCGGTTCAGCCGGCTCGTGCGCGGGTACGACTCAGTGGACACTCTGAAATCGTGCGAACCGGCACCCGTGAAGTTCTGCGTGAACGAGCCAGTGAAGTACGGCCGTGTCTGATCGTTCGTCTGGTCACGATCGTAATTTCCGTCCGTCGTATGGATCTGTCCGTCGGCGTTCGCGAACCGAACCCTGGGCGCGTTGCCGTTGCGCCCGTCGGTCGTGTTCGGCTTGTCGAAGTAACTGGCCACGACGTTGACCAGGCCCCTGGTGCCCACCTGGTAGTCCCAGTTCACGCCGGTCAGGTAACCACCGAACCATGCTTTGGGGGTCGCGTCGAACGTGAAACTGGCGGTCCCGAAGTTCGGATCGTCGAGCCGCCGGTCGCGCTGATAGGTGTAGGTCAGCCGGTGACGTTCGGCCGGCTGGTAGGTCAGCTTGGTGTAAAACTCGTGGCCGCGCGTCTTGTTGCGGTAGGCGGAGACGCCGAAGATCCCCTTGTTCTCGTAGAGATATTTATCCGACGCGAAGAACCAGAGCCGGTCGCGCAGAATCGGTCCGCCAAGGTGTCCCTCGGGAAAGTAAGTCTCGACGTCGGCCGGGGTCGTGCCCGGCAGGTTCGTGCCGTTGAACCGCTTGGGTGTCAGAAAGACCGAGGCCCCGCCGTTGTAGGTGTTGCCGCCGCTGCGCGTGACGATGTTCATCAGGCCGCCGGTACCGAAGCCCGACTGCGCGTCGAACGCCCCGGTGCTGATGCCAACCTCCTGGATCACCGAGTGATTGAGAAACGTCGTCACGCTGGCGTTGACGTGATCGCCGGCATCGATGCCGTCCACGAACACTTTGTTCTGCGTCCCGCTCGCGCCGTTGATGCTGGGTAACTGGGAGCCGGTCGACACGGCGAGCGTATCGCGCACGCCGGGCGCCTGAACCCAGAGATCGGTGTATTGCTGACTGGTGCTGAGCGGGATCAGCGCGATCGCCTTGGCATCCACCGTGAAGTTTCTCGACGTGCTACGGACGTCAATCACCGGCGCCGCTGCACGAACCTCGGTGGTTTCCGTCATCGCCGCGACCGCCATCTGGAAGTCGACCGCCGCCGTCTGCCCCACACGCACCTCGATTCCGGACCGCGACATCGAGGCGAAGCCGGTGAGCTGCGTTCTCACCTCGTATATGCCCGGAGGCAGGAGCCGCACGAAGTACTCACCGCGCTCGTTGGTCACGGTCGTCTTGGTGCCCATGAGCACCGGACTGACGACCGTCACCGTCACCCCGGGGAGCACCGCCTTGGATGCGTCCACAACGGTGCCGGCGATGCTGCCAGAGGTTTCCTGCGCGAAGGTGGGCGGGACGATCGTCAGCGCCGCCATCAGAACCAGGAACCCAACCACACTTCTCATACAGCCTCCTGCGGCGTTCATTACTTCGTTCCTTTCGGCTTCTCGGCCAGCAGCTCCTCGAGCTTCGCTTTGACCGTCGTCAGGTCACCGCCGCCCCTGTGCTCGAGGCGGACGACGCCCTGACGATCGATCAGGAATGTGTGAGGGATCGGCGAGACGCCGTAATCGCGGTGGGTGCCGTTTTTGGGATCGATCGCCACCGCCCACGGCAGCTTCTGGCGCGCGTGGAATCTGCGGATCAGAGCCGATGTCTGCTGCGAGTGGTTGGTGATGCCGAGCACGACGAAGCCCTTCGGACCAGATTCTTCGACCCACGTGCGCATTTCGGGATACATCTCGAGGCAGGGCTTGCACCAGGTCGCCCAGTAGTCCAGCATCACGACCTTGCCCTTGAGACTGGCGAGGGTCTGCGGGTCTGACCCGACCCACTCAGTCGCCTTCAATTCTGGCGCCGGCTGACCGATCAGCGATTTGGGATCGACCTCGCGGGTTTCGAGAGCCGCGCCGAGCTTGGCGTCCCAGCGCGGGGCCGCCGACGCGAGTGCGAAGGGCATCGGCGGTTGTCCCGCGAACACGAGCTCGGGCTTCTTGTCGCCGTTGAAGTCTCCCGCTCCGTAGGTCTGTGCGTCCGGTCCGGCGGTCATCCCCTGCCAGCCCCCGGCCTCGCGCTGGTACACCCGCACCGTGCCGCCGAGGACTCCGTTGGTCGAAGCCCATGCCACGACCTCGGGCTTGCCGTCCGCGTTCAGGTCGACCAGATCGATCCGCTCGAATCTGAGGTGATCCTCGAGATCCTCAATCAGGTCGTACTTCCAGTCATTCCCCTGCCGCGAGACCACCGCGATCCGGCACCGCGCGATCTTGCCGTAATCGGAGTGCCAGCCGTCGCCGACCACGATCTCGTCGCCGGGTCTGCCGTCGAGATTTCCCACCGCGATCGCCGAGACACCGCGCGTGACCGGCAGCTCGATGCGCTTGTCGCCGTCAATCACGAACGCACCGCCGATC
>JACDBQ010000238.1 GCA_013694845.1 Acidobacteriota bacterium | reverse complement strand
CTCAAGGCCGGCGCGGAGCCGGCGACGCTGATGTCCAGCTGGTCGCAGGCAGAGGCGCGTTGGCGCCTGCTGCGGGCGAAATATCTGATTTATCAATAGGTTTTAGCTTCCAGCTTCCAGCTTCCAGCTTCCAGCTTCCAGCTTCCAGCTTCCGGCTCCCGTGTCCCCGCATCCCGCGTCCGCATCCCGCATCCCGCATCCCGCATCCCTGGTTGGACCCGCCCCCGCATCCGGCATATTGGAGCGGACTCATCCAACTTTTTGAATCTCCGCCTGTCTGGCGACTCGTAAATGATTGTAATCATTGGCCCTTCACGGCGGACGTTCGCTTGCATAATAGATTGTTCGACTTCGGTCGCCGTTCGCTCGCGAGATTTGTGGACACCAATCCCGAGGAGTTGTGCCTCTCCGGATTTCACAGCGGGAAGCCCGATTTTTTCGAGCCTCCGGCCAGGCAGGACCGTCGCGTCGTTTGTTTTGTTCCGAGGAGGATGAGAATGAGAGTGCGATTGGCTCGACTGGCGGTGTTGTGCGCGTCACTGCTGGCGTTTGCAACACCGTCCGCGGCGCAGGTATATACCGGCCGCATTGACATCACCGTGGCCGACTCCACCGGCGCCATCCTGCCGGGAGCGGTGGTCGAGATTTCAGGACCGCAGAGTGCCACGGCCGTGTCGGACGCCCAGGGGGAAGTTCACTTCCTGGGCCTCGCGCCCGGCACCTACACCGTTGCAGCCAAGCTGCAGGGGTTCGGCGACTACACCAACAAGAACGTGCCGGTGGTCGCCGGTGGCGGCGTGCCCCTCAAGATCGCGCTGGCGGTCGGTGGCGTCACGCAGACGGTCGACGTCTCCGCCGAGTCTCCCGTCATCGATCCGCGCAGGACCGCGACCACCACGAACGTAACCCACGAAGAACTGCAACAAATCCCCTCCGCTCGCGACCCGTGGGTTGTGCTGCAGACGGTCCCAGGCGTAGTCGTTGACCGCGTCAACGTCGGCGGCGCCGAATCGGGCCAGCAATCGAACTATCAGGCCAAGGGCGCCGCGAGCGCCGACAACACCTGGAACATCGACGGCATCGCGATCACCGACATGTCGGCACTCGGCTCATCGCCGACCTACTACGACTTCGACATGTTCCAGGAGATGAACGTCACCACCGGTGGCGCCGACCTCCAGAGCGCCACCCCGGGCGTCGGCCTGAACTTCGTGCTCAAGGCGGGCAGCAACACCCCGCACGGTTCGACGCGGATCTACTACGAAGACGAAGACATGCAGGCGAACAATCTTCCCGACGACCTGCGGGCGACGCTTGGTGGCGTGAGCGGCAAGGGCAACCGTATCAACCTCTACAAGGATTATGGCTTCGAGTTGGGTGGGCCGGTCTGGAAAGATCGCCTCTGGGCGTGGGGCTCGTACGGCAAGACCGACGTGACGCTGCTCACCCTGGCCGATACTCCTGACCAGACCATCCTCGAAAACACATCGTTCAAGACCACCGGTCAGATCACACGGGCGATCCGCGGCAACTTTACGTTCTTCCGCGGCGACAAGGTCAAGTTCGGCCGTAGCGCCGGTCCGTTCCGGCCGCCGGAGACGACCTGGAACCAGAGCGGTCCGACGTCGCTGTACAAAGGTGAAGCGAACTTCACGCTCGGAAGCAACGTGTTCGTGACCGGACGTTACGCGTATGTCGACGGCGGGTTCGCCCTGACCCCGCAGGGTGGCCTGGGTACGCAGTTCTACCAGGATGACGCGGGTGTCTGGCGCGGCTCCTACACGCACTACGAGACTATTCGTCCGCAGAAGAATGGGTCGGCTGACGGCAACTTCTTCCGCGGCAATCACGAGTTGAAGTTTGGCTTCGGCTGGCGCCAGGCCGACGTCGACTCCACGACGCTCATCCCGGGCGCGATCGGCACTCCGGGAGTGAATGGCATCGTCTCCTACCACAGCGGCTATCCGAACATGATCGCGGAAGTGGCGGCGTGGAACGACAACACCTCGGCCTCGGGCAGGTACACGAACGCGTATATCGGCGACGCGATCACCTGGGACCGGTTGACGATGAACCTGGGACTTCGATGGGATAGGCAGTCCTCGTCCGTGAATCCACTGTCGCAGCAGGGGAATCCTCTCCTTCCGAACCTTCTTCCCAGCATCACCGGCACGGCGAGTGAGGACGTCATCGTTTGGAACTCGGTCACGCCGCGCATCGGTGTGGCCTACGCGCTCGACGAAGCTCGCAAGACGCTCGCACGCGCCAGCTACGCCTCGTTCGCGTCGCAGATGAACTCCGGTCTGGGCAATTTCCTCTCGACCGTCCAGCTCCGCGGGGTCTATTTCTACGACGTAGCCGACCTGAACGGCAACCGCGTCGTTGATCCGGCGGAGATCGCCGGCCGCACGTGCAACAACGCACTCGCAACCGCGGGCGCCTGCAACTTCTACGGATTCGACGTCGCAAACCCGAGCAATGTCGCGGCGCCGATCCACACGGTGGGCGAGTATAAGACCCCGCTGACTCACGAGTTCCAGCTCGGCCTCGACCGCGAGCTGGTCCCGAACTTCGGCATCAGCGGAACGCTCACATTCCGCCGCTTCACGAACTTCAACTGGCGCAACAACGGACTCGTCGGCACAGACTACGTGCTCAGCACGCCGCTGACCGGCACCCAGGAGCCCATTGGAGCTTACGACACGCCGATCTACATCGCGACCCGAGTGCCCGCCAACCGTGCGGCCACCGAGTACCGCGATCGCGACGGCTACTCACAGCGCTTTCTCGGCTTTGAATTCGCTGCCACCAAACGTCTCTCGAACCGCTGGATGGCACGCTTCGGCTTTTCCACCAGCGACCATCGCGAATACTTCGAGGATCTCGGAGCTCTGACCGATCCGACGCCGAGCGTTACTACGAGTGCGGCGAATCCTAATGTGGATGGTGGTCAGGTGCTGCGCGTGAGCACGGGCTCGGGCAAGGGAGGCATCTACCAGGTGCTGCCGAGGTATCAGTTCGTTGCGACGGGCCTTTACCAGGCACTCTGGGGGATCAATCTCGCTGGCAATCTGGTCAACCGCCAGGGCTTCTCGACCCCGTACTTCCGATCGCAGGTGTCGACTGCTGACCCTGTCACCCGGTTGAAGTCGGTGCTTGCCATTGACGATGTCGGCGAGCAGCGCCTGCCGGCCGTGACGAGCCTGGATCTGCGCATTGGCAAGGAGTTCGGCTGGAGGCGCGCACGCCTCAACCTCGACGTCGACGTGTTCAACGCGCTCAACTCCTCAACGATCCTCGGTCGCCAGTACGACCTCCGGCTCACTACGGCCAACAACGTGCGGGAGATCATGAACCCGCGGGTGCTTCGCCTCGGGCTGCGGTTCGGGTTCTAAGAAGGCTTTAGGCTTCGGGCTTTAGGCTTCAGGCTTTCGTCTCACGGCTTCGGGCTTCGGCCGAATGCCGGTTCCTTCCCCGGGGCTCAGCTGACGCTGGGCTCCGGGTTTTTTCTTGTCCGTGCGACGTGCAATGTGCGTTGTAATAGTTGATCTATGACCAGATCTCTTCTGCGACTGACGGGCTTGGTGGTTCTCTTGGGGGCCTTCTCACCGGCGGCGGTATTCGCGCAGGAGTGGCGCGGCCAGGGACGCGTCGGCGGCAAAGTCGTTGACGACGGAACAGGACAGCCAATCGACGGGGTGGTCGTGAAGGCGACGCTTCCCAGCTCCGGCAACCGCGGGCCCGACGAAAGCAGGAGCAAGAAGAATGGAGAGTGGGCGGTTGGCGGTGTGGCTCGCGGGGACTGGTCTCTTGATTTCTCCAGAGAAGGCTACGAGACGAGGAGCATCTCGATCGGGATCACGGAAGGGGGCCGGATCCCGCCGATGGAGATCCGCCTGAAAAAGAAGGCCGCGGCGGTAGCAGATCCGAACATCGCGATCAAGGAGCAGCTTACGCAGGCGGCGGCAATGATGAACGCCAAGCAGTACGCTGAAGCGCGGAAAATCTACGAGGATCTAGCCGCGAAGCATCCCGACGTGAAGCAGTTCCGGCCGCTGATCGCTCGCACCTACTACGCCGAGGGGAACAAAGCGGCGGCTATCGAGCACCTGCGAAAGGCCGCCGAACAGGATCCAGGGAACTTCGAAGTGAAACTGCTGCTCGGGAATACGTTGATGGAGGAAGGCCAGGCCGACGAAGCCCGCCTGATCCTCACCTCGATCGACGAGTCGAAAGTGACGGATCCGGCCATGTTCCTCAACGCCGGCATCGCGCTGATCAACGAGAAGAAGCACGCAGAAGCGGTTGCCTGGTTCGACAAGGCTATCGCCCGCTTCCCGCAGCACGCCGACGGCTACTACTACCGCGGCATCGCCAATCTCTCGCTGGCCAAGACCGCCGAAGCGAAGGCGGACCTGCAGAAGTATGTATCGATCGCGCCGCCGGACGCGCCGGAGCTGGCAACCGCGAAACAGATCCTGGCGACGATCAAGTAATCACTAATCACTAATCACTAATCACTGATCACTGATCAGCGATCAGAGATCAGCGATGAGGGATCAGCGATCAGCGATTAGCCTGAGCGCCTCTCGGGCCGGCGGGAAGCCGGGTTCGAGCCGGAGCGCTTCACGGTAGTGTGCCGCCGCCTCCGCCTTGCGCCCTCTGGCCTGCGCGAGCTTTCCCAGTGCGAAGTGCGTTCGTGACGGCTGGTACTTCGACTCGAGCAGGATGCGAAGCTGCGGCTCGGCGAGGTCGTGGCGGCCCATATTCATCGCGATGCCGGCGAGCCGACCTCTGGATGCCATGTCGGCACCATTGAACGTCACGGCACGTTCATAAGCCGCGAGGGCCTCCGCACCTCGTCCCGCGCGCTCGAAGATCCGGCCTCGCATGGAGGCGATTTCCCCCGAGTCCGGCTCCAGCCCGGCGGCCCGGTCGACCCGCGACATCGCGCTCTCGAGTCGTCCGGATTCGAAAAATGCGTTCGCCGCCAGCAGGTGCGGCGCGGCTCCGACCGGGTTGAGGAGCGCCGCCGCTTCGAACTCGCCGACCGCCTTTTCGAAGTCACCTTTCTGCTGCCACGCGGATCCAAGCATGACGTGCGCGTCGTAGGCGCGTTCGTTGATCGCCAGCGCTCTTTTCAGGCTCGCGATAGCCGCATCGGTCCGCCCCGTCCTGATGTCATCTCCCGCGCGCGTCAGCAGCTCGCGGAATGTCGCCAACTCCGCAATCTTGTCCTTCGGGTCAGGTCCCCGGCCCGATCCCGACGAGGGAGCGGCAAGCCCCACGTACCCGAGGCTGCGAAGCCGGGCGATCGTTTCCGCGTCCGGCTGCGGCGCCGCGGCGGTAGCGGCGGCACCGAAGCCTTTCTCGATGCCATCCAGTTCGCTGGCCATTCGTGCAGCGACGTTGGCGCGTTCGGCGACCACGTTCCTCTGCTCGCTGCGGTCGGTGCGAAGGTCGTACAGTTCGGGATGCGGCGCGTCGATGTATTTCCATTCGCCAACGCGCAGCGACCGCAGCCGGCTCCACCCGAAGTGCAACTGCGGATACCAGGTCTCGGCGTAGGACGGCGCCGGATCGCGCGGCGGCTCGCCGCGGAGCCTGCCTGCCAGGCTCTCCCCATCCACCGGAGCGGCGTCTCGCACACCGGCAAGCTCCAGCAGCGTCGGCAGAAGATCGATGGACCGCGCCTGTCTGGTGACCACGACTCCTGCCGTGTGGCCCTCCCGGAGACTTGGCGGCAGCCGCATGATCCAGGGAATCCTCATGACGGACTCGTAGAGAAAGATTCCGTGGTCCGCCTCGCCATGATCCCCGAGTGCTTCTCCGTGATCGCCGATCACTGTCACGATCGTCCGGTCCAGCGCTGATGACGCGCGCAGCGCGGCGACCAGTCTGCCGACCTGCGCGTCGACGTAGGCCACTTCGCCGTCGTACGGACGCGCCTTGAACCTCGGTCCATAGGGCGCCGGCGCGGAATATGGGGCGTGGGCGTCATAAAGGTGCACCCACGCGAAGAACGGTGAAGGCACCGACACCGCGTTGATCCAGGCCAGTGCCGGGTCGACGACCTTCCCTGCAGGTCGCTGCACCTGGCCCTTCAATTCGTGCCTGAATCCTTCGAAGGCGGCATCGAAGATGTCGAAACCTTGCCCGAAACCGTACGCGCGGTCGACGACGAACGCGCCGATGAAGGCCCCGGTCGCGTAGCCGGCCGCTTTCAGCCGTTCTGCCAATGTAAGCGTGGCCTCAGGCAGCGGTGTGCTGGCGTTATTTCTGATCCCGAACCGTCCTGGATACTGCCCGGTCAGGATCGCAGCGTGAGACGGGCCTGTCAGCGGCGCCTGACTTGTCGCATCGTCGAAACGGACGCCTTCTGCCGCGAGCATGTCGAGGTGCGGCGTCTCCGCGAGCTGGTAACCGTAGGCTCCGATCCGGTCTGCCCGTATCGTGTCCAGCGTAACAAGCAGGATGTTCGGCCGGCCAGCCGGTTGGGCATTCAGCGCGGGTCCGGACGGCGCGACAATAAGCGCGGCAAAGGTGGAGACAATGAGCCAAGAACGCTGAAGCGTGATCTTGCCGGAGCCACTGATCCCGCGTCCCTCATCCTTCATCCCGCATCCCGCACCCCCCATCCGGACCCTCCTACTTGGACCACTCGAGCAGCGTCAGCTCCTCGCCCGCCTGCCGTGCGTACGGGCCGCCGGCTTTCACGCACTCGCGGAAGGCCTCGATCGCCTTTGCCCGATCCCCGTCGGGTGCGACCCAGCGGCGTTGGCTGGTCACGTAGCGCCGGCCGCGGTGGAACCGCAGAGCGTAGGCGCGTCCGAGATTCAGGTGCGTCAATCCGTCCGAGGGCGCCAGCGTGGCCGCTCTTACCAGCGCACCGATCCCATCGTCCACAGCACCGCGACGGACGTGGATGACGCCGATGGCGCTTTGCACGTCGGCACTGGACGGCCACCGCTTCTCTGCGTCGCGCAGCACCGCGAGCGCGCGCGTCAGCTCCGAGACCTGCGCGTAGGTGTCGGCAAGATCCATGTAGACCGGCTCGAAGTCCGGCGCCGCCGAGCGGACCCGCTCCCACGAGGCGATCGCCTCTGCTGCCCGGCCGAGCGCCGCCTGTGACATGCCGAGCGCGTAGAGGACCCACGGCCGGACCCCCGGTTGCGCCGCGGCTCTGGCGAACGTCGCAGCCGCAGCTTCCACGTCGCCGCGCTGATACGCGTCCCAACCCCCCTTCGCCACTCCGTCCGTCGCCGTCGTTTCGCGTGCCGAGAGAGCGTGGAGCCGCCCTTCGGCGTCGGGGCGAAGCCTGACCGCGGCGGTAACGCGAGCATGGGCTGGGATCGGTGGGTTCGCCGGGGCGATCGCGTCGGGCGACGGAACAACCGATGGCGGCTCGACCGGCGGCGGTACGGCAGGCACTGAGGCGGGCTCACGTCCGGTCTCGGCCGCACGCTCGGGCGTTGCCGCCAGCGCTGGTCCAACTTCCTCTGGAGACCTGATCGGCTCAGGAATCAGCATTCGGGACGGCGGCAGCGCCAGGTAGCCGCGCCGTGCGCGGGCGCGAAGACCGTCTCGCTTCACCCGGACCTGGATCGGCCGGTAATTGCCGTCGAAGTTCGAGTTCGCGGGCTGGTAGGCAAGCACGTAGTAGCGGCCGGCATCCTCGGCGATGCGGTCGAGCGCTCGCCCGATGTTGTTTTCGTTGCGGATCATCAGACCGCCGGTGTCGACCGCGAGGGAATTACTGCCGTCCTCGACGCCGTCGAACTTCGCGCCGGCGCCGAACGGGTCTTCGGCAGCCCGCTGGTCGATGACTCCGGCATTGCCCGCCCGGTTCAACCCGCGCACATCGATGCCATACACCCGCGCGCCTGCCCGCGCGGTCTGGCCCACGACCGAGCGCAGGCTGGACTCGATGTCCTGGACGACGAATCCATCGCTCAGAAAGACGATGGTCTTGGGTCCGGGAACCCGGGCCAATCCTGAGGCGAGCGCGTTAACGGCGCTGAGGGTCTGCAGCGTCGCGCCGTGAATCTCGCGCTGCAGCCGCCGGGCCTTCTCCATCACTTCCGCATCAGGCGGCGTCTGCCGGCACGCATCGGGGTCGTCCGAACAGGCGCGCGACACGACCCGCTGCACCACTTCGCGTTCGTTCCTGGCCGCGCGAACCGCTTCCTCTTCGTTCACGAAACGGGGCCAGTCCCGGGTGAGCTCGATCGATCGTGCGCGCGAATCGCTGCGCGGCTTCACCTGCTTGACGTTGTCGAGCAGCTCCTGGCGAACGCTCGTGAGCCGATTGTTGATCATCTTGTCGCCCGCGAGGATGCCGGCGAGATCACCGTCCTTGAAGCGGTCGCGGATGAACTCTTCGACCGCCTTTCGCGCGCGGTCGAACCCGCCGCCTGGCGTCAGGTGGTTCAGATCGAACAGAAAGATCCAGGTCTGCGCGGCAGCGGGACCGGGCTCTCGGGATCCTGGCCTGGACGGGAGGATGCCGGCGGGATCCGCCACGGCAGCGGTTCGGCTGGCCGGCGCCCACCAGGTACATGGCGTCGACCTTCTGCGGTGCGCCGCTCTCGAGGAGCTCGAAATCGTCACGGGTCAGGTCGGCCACGAACCGGCCATCGCGGTCGAACACCCGGACGTCCACCTCGACGAGCTGCACACCCGACTTGAAAGTCGCCGGTGGCTGCTGCGGTTGCGGGGCGTCCTGGTTCGCGCCCAGGAGCGCGATCATCACGCAAAGAATACTGGTGCGCATCGCCGGACTATTGCGGCTTGACCACCGCAACCTTGAGCTCGTACTTCTTCTTGCCGTCCTTCTCGAGCCAGGCGATTCGCTGGCCGTCGGCGGACCACGCCGGAAACGTTGAGTCTTTCGTCCCGTCGATCTCGCGCTTGGTGCCTTTCTCGTTCATGACGACGACCCGTCCGCCTTTCTGCGCGCTGAAAGCAACGACGCCGGACCCCTTCGGGCCCCAGCCGAACGTCTGGCCAGGGACGATGACCGTGTTGATGAACTCGCCGATCGTTTCACCCGCGAGCCACATCGTGTGAACGGGAACCGGTGCCTGGTTGTAGGCGGCCGATAGCGCATCGCCCGTACTGGATCCCGACTCACCCCCGGCACCGCCGCGCGCCAGGTCACCGCCCATCGGGGCCGACACCGTTTTCTGCGTCCGGGTTTCGGACTTGAGGTTGATCTTGAAGGCCGGGGCGCCGGGCGACGCCTGACCGCTCTTTTCGGTCCAGTAGGCCGACGCCCAGTCCGGCTGGGCGTCCACCTTCTTCTTTTCGCCGGAGGCGGCATCGAGGACGTAGTGATAGAGCCTGGCGTCCGCCTGTCCGAAATTGCCGTTCATCGTCTGCAGATAGAGCTGCCTGGCGTCGGCGGACCAGGCCAGTCGCGAAGGCTGGCCTTTGAGGTCGTCGATGTCGATCTCAGCGACCGTTGCGGGCGTCGAGAACTTGATCGTCTCGACCTGCAGGGCGGCCTGAGCGCCGGCCAGCCCGGAAGCCGTGATCAGGAATACCGCGGCCATGAGGCTGTTGCGCATGATGCTGTTCTCCTCGAACGACTCTTCACTACGGGTCGTGACTATCGGCCCTGTTCGAGCTGCCGTAGCCGTGTTTGCAGTTCCTGCGAAGCCGGCAGTGCGGCCAGCCCGGCGCGAAGGGCCTGAATGGCCAGGGCTGGTTCCGAGAGTTTCAGATATCCGTCCGCCAGCGCCAGGTGCGCCGAGACGAGCGAGGGATCGAGGTGCGCGGCTGTTCGCCATGCTGACAAGGCCCCCCGTGTATTTCCGGCGCCATCCTGCGCCCACCCGAGGAAGAACGCGGAGAGTGCGTTCGAATCGGCCTCGAGCGCCGTCTGCAACGCCCTCGCGGCGCCGGCATACTCCTCGCGGACGAACATCGCGAGGCCGCGAAGGGCGCTCGCTGCGGCAGTCTTGTCCGCCGTGACGCGAAGCAACGCCAGGTCCACTTCCTCCCAGCGTCCTTCCGCCGCCCGTCGCGCCGCGTCGGCGAGAGGGGTGCCTTGCGCCCGCTGCACGACAGCCCCGATGTACTGTCGCCCGAGATCTCCTCGAGTGATTTCAATTGGGGAAACGACTGGGACCGGCGTCGCGGATGGGGCATTCGGTGTGTTCCCGGCGAGGACGTCCACCTGCCGCGTCCGTTCCGCGACCACCTCACCGGCTGCCGTGACGACGGCGTGGGC
>JACDBQ010000234.1 GCA_013694845.1 Acidobacteriota bacterium | reverse complement strand
ACCCAGCGCACCGACGGCGGTACGGTGTTCGTGATGGGCGGCGGTCCGCGTGACGAGAATGCGGGGAAAGTGGTCCCGCAGGTCACTCTGGCCGTCGAACACTACAACCGCATGGTCCGCCTGCTGGATCGGAAGATCCCCGTGAAGGTGGAACTCAACATCCAGGCACGTTTCCACGACGAGACGGATGCCAACGGTTTCAATGTATTCGCCGACCTGCCGGGCACCGAGCCGTCCGGCGAGGTGGTCATGATCGGCGCGCATCTGGACAGCGGGCAGTCCGCCACGGGCGCGACTGACAACGGCACGGGCGTAGCGGTGCTTATGGAGGCGATGCGCATCCTGCGCGTGGTCGGCGCGAAGCCGCGGCGCACTATCCGCATCGCGCTCTGGGGTGGTGAGGAACAAGGCTACGCTGGCGCGCGAGCCTACGTGCGCGATCACCTTGCCGACGTCAAGACGATGCAGCTGAAGCCGGCGCACGGCCTGCTGTCCGCCTACTACAACTTGGACAACGGCGCCGGGAAGATTCGCGGCGTGTGGATGCAGGGAAACCTCGGCATCACACCGGTTTTCAACCAGTGGATCGAGCCACTGCGAGGTTTAGGCGTGAGCACGCTCTCGCCGCGGATCGTCAGCGGCTCTGACTATGTGGCCTTCGACGAAGTGGGCATCCCGGCGTTCCAATTCATTCAGGACCGCCTGGAGTACAATTCGCGCACCCATCACTCCAACATGGACGTCTACGACCGCGTGCAACGCGATGATGTCATGCAGATGGCGGTTGTCGTCGCCAGCTTCGCTTACAACACCGCGATGCGCGCCGAAAAACTGCCGCGCAAGCCGCTTCCCATGGCGGCTGCGGCGACGAAGCCGCCAACCCGGTAATGACCGCCACCACGGGCGTGCGGCGGTCGTGCTCGGCTCGTATTCCCGGATTCGCCTCCCGCTGACGAGAGGGGCCGGGCACCGCACTCCGGCCCTTCAGCGTACATGGTTGAACGACAGCGCCTCGGCGTCGAGCGTCAAGCCGACCTCTCCAAGGCCAGCGGCGTTGTGTTCGTCCGCCTTTGGCGTCAACGGGAGAACCTGCTGAGTGAGGCAATCCGCTAGCGTCTGTGATCATGAGGCACAACGACCACTGCCGAACGGCACGCTTGATTGCCCGCCAGGTCCTTTGCAGTAACTGACCGTGTAAAGACGTCCATTCTTGTCGCTTCCAAATCTAGCGGCTAGCATCATATGGAACGACAAATGAATATGTTCCGTTCTTTGACACCGTCAGCTTACCGCCTGGCGCGCCAGTTGATATGGCTGTCTTCCCTCAACCAAACGTCGGTCCCGGCCGGCGCAAAGTGAAGAGGACCTGTGAAATGACGTTGGACATCTCGCTGAAGGAAGCGGCGGTGATTCGTGAGTTCTACGAGAAATGGAAGGTGAGTCCTCTCGTTCAAGTTCGGATAAGTCGAAATCTCGAAGGGCGACGTGAGCCAGTTACCGAGGCGCTCGGTTGGGATGCGATGGTGTCATGCCTCCTCAACACAACAGCGATCCGGCCCCAGTCGCCGATTACTCGCTTCATTCGCACCAAGCCGATTCTTTTGAGTCTCGCGGCAGCACGCTCGCAGACGAACGTCGATCGTTGGGTAGTCGCGACGGTAAGCGCTTCGCCTGGCCTCCGGCGCTACAACGAGCTCGCATGCCACATCGGGTCCAATTTTGTGAGACTGGAAGAGGGGCGGTGGCCGGAGTTCATGTCGACCCTCCGAACTCTCGAGCGTGCACACGAGAAGATCGACGAGCGGCGCGCTGCGCCCGCCATCGACGACTTGCTGACGGGGTTTGGCCCGAAGCAAGCGCAACCTCTTGCAGACAATGGGCCTCACGCAGCATGAAATCCCACTCGACAGCCGCGTGGCTAAGTGGCTGAAGATATTTGGGTTTCCCGCTCCCGTTTCGGCCGCCGCCTTTGGTGACGCGGACTTGTACGACTTCGCTCAGGATGTCTTTCAGCAGATTGCGGCCGCGGCCGACTTAGTACCGTGCCTCTTGGATGCCGCGGGCGATGTCCCGTTAGCTGTTGAAAATTGAAGACGGCGGCTCCTCACTGGTCGTGCTATACGACTGGTGACCAAACCCGAGGCGCGAGCCTCACAGAAAGAGAGCCGCCATGAAACGGAAGTGTCG
>JACDBQ010000214.1 GCA_013694845.1 Acidobacteriota bacterium | reverse complement strand
GCTGCGCTTTGGCAAATACACGATCCGGGTCGTGCAGTCCGGATACGCGACCGCACGTGAGAATGTGACGATATCGGCCGCGGCGCCCTCGCGCAGGCTGTCATTCCAGCTGCAACGCAACGCCGCGCCTGCCCCGCGTCCAGCGCCCCGCGCCGCAGAGTCGGACCCATCCGAGCGGCCGGCGATCTACACCGGATCGATCTACGTCGATTCGCGCCCGCGCGGCGCGCGCGTGCTGGTCGATGGCAAGTTCCTGGGCACCACACCGGTCCGTATTCCCGACATGGGGATCGGCTCGCACATCGTCCGTCTGCAGCTCGTCGATCACCTCGACTGGACCTCCACGACCCGGGTGACGGCCGGCCAGGAGTCACGCGTGAGCGGATCGCTCGAACGCATTAAATGAAAGCCACGCTCGCGTTGGAAAACGGGCTCGTCTACGAAGGCGATGCCGCAGGTGCGCCCGGGGAGACCTCCGGTGAGGTCGTCTTCAACACCAGCATGACGGGATACCAGGAGATCCTCACGGACCCGTCGTATGCCGGGCAGATCGTCACGATGACGGTACCGCAGGTCGGCAACTACGGCGTGGCGGACGAGGACGGCGAGTCGAGGGGCACGCAGGTCGCGGGATTCGTCGTGCGGGAGGAATCGCCGATCGCCAGCAACTGGCGCTCCGACGCCACGCTACGCGATTACCTCACCCGCAATCACGTCGTCGCGATCTGCGATATCGACACGCGCGCGCTGACCCGGGTGCTGCGTTCCGCGGGCGTTATGCGGGGTGTAATCGCGACCGGCGATGTCGACCATCGCGAACTGGTGGACAAGGCGCGTGCGGTGCCGTCCATGGAAGGATCGGATCTCGTCCTCGGCGTCACCTGCGATGCCGCGTTCGACTGGGCACCCGAGTCATCGGACGAGTTCGCCCCGATACCGGAGCGGCGCGCCGACCGCCCGCTGCAGATCGCGGCCTACGACTTCGGGATGAAATACAACATCCTCCGGCGTTTCGCGGCGCACGGCTGCGATGTCCGCGTGTATCCCGCGACCACCCCGGCCGCCGACCTGCTGGCGTCGAGCCCTGACGGGGTGTTCCTCAGCAACGGTCCGGGCGATCCCGCGGCGCTCGGCTACGCGATCGACAACGCGCGCGATCTGATGAAGGCCGAAGTCCCGATTTTCGGCATCTGCCTCGGACACCAGCTGCTGTCGCTCGCGATGGGCGGCGACACCTACAAGCTGAAGTTCGGCCACCGCGGCGCCAACCACCCGGTGAAGGAACTGGAAACCGGCAAGGTCGAGATCACCTCCCAGAACCACGGCTTCGCCGTAGATCCGAAGTCGCTCCCGGCCGGCGTCAAGATCACGCATCTGAACTTGTACGACGGCACGGTCGAAGGCCTGCGGCACGAGACCAAGCCGTTCTTCTGCGTGCAGTACCACCCCGAGGCCGCCCCGGGTCCGCACGACGCCGACTACCTGTTCCGCCAGTTCCTCGACGAGATGGAGACGCGGGTGTGAAGGCGGAGGGCACGAGGCACGGTTCAGTCACAAAGAACACCAAGACACCAAGAGCACAAAGGCATTTCTTTGTGTTCGTTGTGGCCTTGGTGCCCGTGGTGGTGCGCATCGTTGCGCCGGCCGTTCAGTAAGTTCGCGACACGGATAATGCCCAAACGCACCGACATCAAACGCGTCCTCGTCATTGGCTCCGGTCCTATCGTCATCGGCCAGGCATGCGAGTTCGACTACTCCGGGACCCAGGCGTGCAAGGCGTTGCGCGACGAGGGGCTCGAGGTGGTGCTCGTCAACAGCAATCCGGCGACGATCATGACCGATCCGGAGATCGCGAATCGGACCTACATCGAGCCGCTCACGCCGGAGTTCGCCGCGCAGATCATCGCGCGCGAGCGGCCCGACGCGATCCTGCCGACCGTGGGAGGGCAGACGGCGCTCAATCTGGCGATCGCACTCGCCGAGAACGGGACCCTCGCGAAGTATGGCGTCGAGCTGATCGGGGCGTCCGTCGAGGCGATCAAGCTCGCCGAGGATCGCCTCCTGTTTCGCGAAGCCATGCGCGAGATCGGGGCCGAGGTGCCGACGAGCATTTACTGCCGATCGCTCGACGAGGCGATCAAGGCCGTCGACGTCATCGGCTTCCCGGCGATCATCCGCCCCTCGTTCACCATGGGCGGCGTCGGCGGCGGCATCGCCTACAACATCGAAGAGTTCCGGGAGCTCGCCGGCCGCGGTATCGACATGAGCCCGGTTCACGAGATCCTGCTCGAGGAATCGATCATCGGCTGGAAGGAATTCGAGCTGGAGGTGATGCGCGACAAGGCCGACAACTTTGTCGTCATCTGCTCGATCGAGAATGTGGACCCGATGGGGGTGCACACCGGCGACAGCATCACGGTCGCCCCGGCACTGACCTTGACGGATCGCGAGTATCAGCGGATGCGCGACCTGGCGCGCCGCATCATCCGGCGCGTCGGCGTCGAGACCGGCGGCTCGAACATCCAGTTCGCGATCAATCCCGCGGACGGGCACATCATCGTCATCGAGATGAACCCGCGCGTCTCGCGGTCGTCGGCGCTGGCGTCCAAGGCCACCGGCTTTCCGATCGCCAAGATCGCCGCCAAGCTGGCGCTCGGTTACCACCTCGACGAGATTCCCAACGACATCACCCGTCTGACGCCCGCCTCCTTCGAACCGACGATCGACTACGTCGTCGTCAAGGTGCCCCGGTGGGCCTTTGAGAAATTCCCGCGCGCCGACCGCACGCTGACCACCCAGATGAAGTCGGTCGGTGAAG
>JACDBQ010000149.1 GCA_013694845.1 Acidobacteriota bacterium | reverse complement strand
GAACCGCGGCCCCGGAAAGAACCCAATACCGTGGCTTACAATCATCCCGTGGGTTTGATCCTCGCACGCATCCCGGTGGTCGGCGGCGTGGCGTACCGGGAACGCCTCGGGCAGTTGCCGGCAACATTCGAGGTGACGCTGAGGGTGGAACCCGATAATCGCTATTTCCAGCATGCGATCGCCGTGCTGGTGAATGGGGAGAAGATCGGGTACGTCGCGCCGGAGATAGGAGTGAATTACTACGACACCGTGGCAGCGGCTGCGCCCCCGGTCACGTGCGCCGGCCGCCGCGGCTCGCAGGCCGACCATGGGACCTCCGGAATCGAGGTCCTGCTCGACTTCTCCTCGCTGCCCGTCCAGACGCACTCGTGACCCGCGCCGCCGTGGTTCTGGTCACCGCCTGCGTGGCAGCAGCCTGCGCACCCGTTCGGCAGGCGACCGTGGCCCGGCCCGCCACCCGTGATCTGCCCCACGGTGCCGAGCGCGCGTATCGCGCGGTCGTTGGCCGTTTCGATCGCGCCGCCGCCATGGACGTCGTCGACGTCATGCAGCAGTCCTGGCGGCTGCCAGGCAATCCCGGATTCAACGCTTCCATCGATCACATCCGGACGAAGCTCACCGCGGCGGGGTTCAGCGAAGCGCCGAGCCCCGGCGACGGCGCCCGAGTGAGCGTGGACGAGTATCCAAATAGCAGCCCTGGCTGGGACTACGCGAAGGGCACAGTCACCCTTATCGGCGACCCGCTCCCGGTGCTCTCGAAAGAGCGTGACCGGGTGTCGCTGGCCATCAACTCGTTCTCGACGCCAGCCGAGGGACTGACTGCGCGGGTGATCGATGTGGGAGCCGGCGCCGCGGCCGATTTCGCGGGCACGGATGTGAAAGGTGCCGTGGTCCTCGGGGATGGCGGGCTGGGCGCGCTGTGGCGCGATGCCGTCCGGAACCGTGGGGCGGCTGGAGTGATCTCCACGCAAATCGCGGGCTACGTTCGACCGGACGATCCCGCGAAGATGGACGAGGCGCACCGCGACGTCCTCCAGTGGGGCAGCGTGCCGTATGACAAGAAGGCTAAGGCCTTCGGGTTCAAGGCGAGCTGGCGCGCGGCCCGCCGGCTGCGGGCGGCCTTGAAACAGAATGCCGCGGCGGAGATCAAGGTGGACATCCAGTCATCCTTCTACTCAGGTCCGGTGCGATCTCTGACCGCCGAAATCCCCGGCCGCTCCCGATCCGCCGGGCGCGTCGTCATCGTCGCTCACGTGCAGGAGCCGGGGGCAAACGACAACGCGAGCGGCTGCGCCACGCTCTATGGCCTGGCCCGGGCGCTGCAGGAAGCGATCTCGCGCGGGGCGCTGCCACGCCCCGAGCGGACGCTGACCTTCATGTGGGTTGACGAGATCCGGGGCAGTCGTCAGTGGATTTCGGCGCACCCGAACGAAGCCAGAGGGGTCCGATACATGTTCTCGATGGACATGACCGGCGAGGATGTTTCGAAGACCGGCGGTACCTTCCTGGTGGAGAAGCAGGCCGATCCCGCCGCTGTCTGGCCGCGCCCGTCCGACCCTCACAGCGAATGGGGGGCGGGGGAAGTCAAGGTCGAGACGCTGAAGGGCAGCCTGTTGAACGACGTGCACCTCGCGATCGTAGGAAAGCGGGCCAGGGACGCCGACTGGGTGGTCCGCACGAATCCGTACGAAGGGGGCAGCGACCACACGGTATTCGCTTCGGCCGGCGTGCCCTCGCTGCTGAACTGGCACTTCACGGATCGCTTCTACCACACCAACCAGGACACCATCGACAAGGTGAGTGCGCGCGAGATGGAAAACGTCGGCATCGCCGTCGCGACATCCGCGTACTTCCTCGCGTCGGCGGATGAGGCTGACGCCCTGGCGGTAGTGGACCTGCTGCAGAAAGCCGCGGTCGACCGCATCGCGTTGGAGCGTCGCCAGGGCGCTGAGCTCGTGGCCAGGGCAACAAATCGCGCATCCGCTGAACGAGTCGAGAGCCAGGTCATCGCGGCGTGGACCAGGTGGTATATCGAAGCGGTCGAAACAGTCGCGGCCCTTCCAGCGACGGGCGCCACGTTAAGCCTCATCGCCAGGATCGAAGCCGCCACGCGCAGCATTCGGTAGGCCAGGCGCGCGAAGCTGACGCCCTGTCGTTCAATCGAATCCTCAGCGCGCGAGCGAAATATCGTGAGCCCTGGCTTCGTACTCCGCAAGCGATAGTCGGGACGGACTCGAGGTTGCAAGCGTTCGCAAGACATCGGGATCGAACCACTCATTGAGCTCGAGGTCATGCGTGATTGCCAGGAGATACTCGCCGGCCGGCAGATTCCGGACCACGTAGCGCCCGTCGTCGCTGAGACGAGCTCCCGCCACGCGCCGTGATCCGTGGAACCATGCCGATTTCTGCGTCGAAAATACCACGACGTAGCCGTCGGTTACGAGTGTGCCGTCGCTGCGGCGGACCACCCCGGCGAGCTCCGAGGCACGATCGGAGAACGTGAGGATGCCGTCCTCGACGCTCTGCCGCAGCTCCAGCTCCTGGTCGAGCATCTCCCTGCCGCGGAGCGTCAGTGACTTGAGCCACCACCGGCCGACAGACGCGCGGATGCCGCGCGGCGGGGAGAAGAACCGATAGATTCCGGGGAGCACACCCGAGAGCCTGAAACTGGAGTCCTCGATCACGACAGTCGGCAGGGGCGCAGAGTTGCTGCCGACCGCGAACGCCTGCAGGGAGATGCGCAGCAGGCCAAGCTCGGGTGGGGAGCCTGATGTGCTCTCGAACACGACACCGCCCGAGATGGTGACGGCTGGCCCGAGCGCGAGTGTCACCCCCGTGATGTCCTCACCACTGACGACGACGTTCGTCTCGCCAGACTGGAGTGATTCCGCCGGCGCCGCGCCTGTGCGCACTCCTGCCGGGAACGCGCGCGCGCTGATCGTATAGGTACCGGGCGGGATCAAGCGGAACGCGAATCTGCCATCCTCGTCCGCACTCGCCGAGACCCGTCTCGCCTGGTTCGTGGCAGTTCGGTCCGCCTCGCCAAGGAGGACCTGTGCCCGCATGCCGGCCGGTACCGTAACCGTGCCTTCAACCGTGGCGGTGGGGACGTACTCGAGGTCCATGTTGACCTCACGCCGGACCTCGGAGGATTCAAGCTCGATCGGGAGGGCTTGCGCCTGCACCGCCGTCCCCGGGTAGAAAATAGGGCTGAAGACGACCGATCGTCGCGGCGTCGCCGCGGCCGGAGCCGAACGCGGCGGGATCGGTATCCCCGGTCGCGAAGCCGCTCGTCTCTCACGGACATCTGCAAGCGCGGCGCGGATCTCGGCTGCAGATATCAGCTGGACGTCACCCAGTCCCACAAACGGTAGCCGGGCCAAAGCCGCGACAAGGTAGCTGCCGGCCGGCAGGCCGAAGATCCGATAAACGCCCCTGTCGTCGGTGATCGCACTGCCGTTCGGCGCGAGGGTCATGCGGCGGTCCCCGCTGGCTGGCTCATAGCGTGACGTCAGTACCGTGACGGAGACGCCGGCGGCAGGATCGCCGTCAGGCGCCAGCACGGTGCCTGTGATGACGCTGCCGCGCGATAGCCGAAGATCGACACGTGAAGTGGCGCCCACGCCGAGTAGGATGGTCTTACCGGGACGCCCCGGCCGGGCCGCGCCGAAACTCGTGCTGACGTACCCGTCCTTCGAAGCCCTCAGTGAATAGCGGCCAGGCGGCAAGCGCTCGAACGCGAACGCACCTTCGTCGCCCGTGATCGCCGTTTGCGAGAAGTCCAGCTCCGCGTCAACCAGCGTCACTCGTGCCCGCCGCAAGGGCCGCCGCTCGCCATCCAGCGAAACCACGCCGCTGATGCCGCCCGAGCCGATGTGAACCGGTAGCCGATTGTCGCGCGGCTGCTGCCCGTAAATCGTGCTGACGAGGGTGACCAATAAGGCGGCCATCGCCGGGGCGATGCGTCTCATCGCATCTCCGTCGTTCGCAGATCCTGCACCTTGCGCTTGCCTTCGGCGATTGACACGCGGACGGCGATCCGGCTCGCGGCGTCCATGAATACCGGATCCTGCCAGTCGGCAGCTTGCGTATCGGGGACGGCCAGCACGTAGTAGTCACCGGGCGGCATGTTGAACGAGTACTCGCCGCTCTTTCCCGGGCGGGTCGCACGCACACGGCGCGGGTTGGCGCCCGAGCTCCCCCACGCCTCTGTGTCGGCCGGGAACGCGATGACCATGGCGCCGACGTCGCGTCCCTGCCGGTTCTGAACGAAGCCGTGTACACCGGACCAGCGATCCGTGAATCTGACCACGACATTCAGATTGTCGGCCGCGATGGTCAGGGGCATGTCGGTGACGTCGCGTCCATCAGCAGTTGCCGACGTGAACATCCACCCCACGGGGGAGTTCGGGACGCGAACGTAATAGCGGCCGCCGGCCAGCGGTGGCGAGCGGAACTCCCCCGCGACATCTGTGCGGGCCGTCGTGCCTGCCGCGGATGTTCCAGGGGCCGCATCCACAGGTTCGATCGCCACCATGATCGTGTTGAGAGCAGGCGGAAGGGCAGCGCCGGAGCCGTCGAGCTCGATGCGTCCACCGACGCGCACGCCGGGCAGCGCTTCGACTGACAGGCCCGTGATGTCTTCGACGCCGACGCTGACCGGGACGTCTGTCCACAGCACGATGTTCAGGTCAGCGTTCGGTCGGGGTGAGCCGGCCGGCGATACGCCGCGGAGCAGCCGCAGGGTGTAATGCCCGGACGGCACCGCCGGAAAGGTGAAGGCGCCGTTGCGATCGGTCAACGTCGCCATCGAATCGTTCTCGAGCGCCACCTCCGCGGTGTTGGCAGCAACGAGGCGAAGCACCGTGGCGCCCACGGGGCCGTCCGGTCCGATCACCCGACCGGACACCCTGGCGGTCGCCGTTGGCGCCAGGCGCAGGTCAGCGCCCAGGTGTTCCTGGCCCGCGCGAAGCGGAATAACGGTCGCCGCATCGCCCGCCGGCGCACCGGGATGAAACATGGCCGGATAGACCTGCATCCGTCCGTTCTCGAGGGGCGGGGGAGTCGGCGTACCGTTCCCGAGCACATAGCCCGACTCGCCTACGTGGAGAACTTCCGACCCGGCCTGCGGATGCACGCCGAGCACACCGGCCGCCCGGGCCGCCGCCGCTCCCCCTCCAAGCTCACTGGCGGCCGAAACAGACAGGTTGACATGACGCGACACCGCGCCGACGATGTAATCGCCGGGGATGAGTCCGCCGACACGGTAGATGCCCCGATCGTCAGTGAGAACCGCACCTGATGCCACGTACCGTCGTCGGCCCGCGATGACGCTGCGCCGGTACGCCTGCACGCGGACCCCGATCAACTCCTCACCGGCTTCGTCGAGCACGGCGCCGGAGATGGACGCGTGCTTCCACAAACGAAGTACCGGGTCGTCGGTCCGTTC
>JACDBQ010000144.1 GCA_013694845.1 Acidobacteriota bacterium | reverse complement strand
CGTCCCTGCTGATCGCAGGGGTGCTCGTGTCGGCGGTGGTTGGATACGTGACGATCAAGTTCTTCCTGCGGTTCCTCGGCGGTAACACGCTGGATGGTTTTGCGCTGTACCGATTGGTGCTGGCCGGCGTCACGTTCGCGTGGCTAATGAAACAGTAGGACGATGATCCAGTGGCTGCGCCGGCGCTTTCTTGCGGGGTTCTTCGTCACCGTCCCGCTCGTGATCAGCGTGGCGGCCTTTGTCTGGATCTTCCGGCTGATCGACGGTTTCGTTGGTCCGTGGTACGCGCAGTGGATCGGTCGAGAAGTGCCGGGACTGGGGATCGTCACCACGGCGCTGCTGGTCTTGCTGGTGGGTGCGCTGGCCACGAACGTCATCGGCAGGCGCGTGCTTCAGCGGACTGAGAGCGCGCTGTTGATGGTGCCGGTGTTCCGCACCATTTACGCGCCGGTGAAACAACTCGTCGTGGCGTTTTCACCCGACAACGAGTACGGCTTCAAACGCGTCGTGCTCGTGGAAGACGCGTCGCGAGGATTTCTCCTGGGGTTTCTGACGAAGGAGTTCACCGTTGAGAGGGGCGGCGCGGCCGAGCCCATGGTCGCGGTCTACGTGCCCACCAACCACCTCTATCTGGGTGATGTCATCATCTGTCATCGGGACAAAGCGTCATATCCCGACATTTCGGTCGAACAGGGCATCCGCATCTTTCTGACGGGTGGCATGGCGCTCGGGGGCCGCATGAAGGCCCGGCAGGGTACGGATCGAGTTGGTGATTTTCGTGTGTAACGTTGGTTTGAGGAGGAAATTGATGGCCAGTGTGTTCCCCGCCCGTGTGTGCGCCGTCGCGCTCACGGCCTTGTTCTGTCTTGTTTCTGCCCTACCCGCATTCGCTGCGCAGCCGCCAGCGCCAGCCGCCGTCACGCAGGGAGCTCCCGCGCCGCATGCCGGGGGGGAAGCGAACCTGGTGCTGCCGGACCTCGGGTCGGTGGAGTTCCAGGGCATCAACGGACGGAGCCTGCTGTTCGGCGGTCTGGGCGTGTGCGTGCTCGGCCTGATCTTCGGCTTAGTCATCTTCAACAACCTCAAGAACCTGCCGGTTCACCGGTCGATGCTCGAGATTTCCGAGCTGATTTACGAGACCTGCAAGACTTATCTGGTCACCCAGGGGCGCTTTATCCTGATTCTCTGGGTTTTCATCGGCATCATCTGCGCCGTGTACTTCGGCGGCCTGGCGGCAACGGTCGACCCTGTCACCGGCGCGGTGGTCCATGGATTCCCTCCCTTCAAGGTTGCCGTCATCCTGCTGTTCAGCCTGGTCGGCATCGCTGGCAGCTATGGCGTGGCCTGGTTCGGCATCCGCGTCAACACCTTCGCGAATTCGCGGGCGGCCTTTGCGGGCCTCGAGGGGCGCCCGTTCCCGATCTACGCGATCCCGCTCAAGGCGGGCATGAGCATCGGCATGCTGCTCATCAGCGTCGAGCTGTTGATCATGTTGTGCATTCTCCTCTTCATTCCAGGGGACTACGCCGGATCCTGCTTCATCGGCTTCGCGATCGGCGAATCACTGGGGGCGGCCGCGTTGCGTATCGCCGGGGGCATCTTCACCAAGATCGCCGACATCGGCGCCGACCTGATGAAGATCGTCTTCAACATCAAGGAAGACGATGCCCGTAATCCCGGGGTCATCGCCGACTGCACGGGTGACAACGCCGGCGACTCGGTCGGTCCGAGCGCCGACGGCTTCGAGACGTATGGCGTGACGGGCGTCGCGCTGATCTCGTTCATTCTGGTCGCCGTGAGCGAGCCGAGGATGCAGGTACAGCTGCTAGTCTGGATCTTCGTGATGCGGATCATGGGTGTGATCGCGTCCGGCGCCTCGTACCTGATCAACGAAGCCTGGGCAACCAGACGTTTCTCCCGTGCGGCGACCATGAACTTCGAAACCCCGTTGACCACGCTCGTCTGGCTGACATCGATCGTGTCGGTGGGTCTCACCTATATCGTGTCTTACGGGCTGATCGCCGATATGGGCGACGGCAAGCTCTGGTGGAAACTGTCGACCGTCATCACGTGTGGCACCCTGGCGGGGGCGATCATCCCGGAGCTGGTGAAGCTCTTCACGTCGACCGAGTCCGCCCACACTCGGGAAGTGGTCATCTCGTCGCGAGAAGGCGGCGCATCGCTCAACGTCCTGTCCGGCCTGGTGGCCGGAAACTTCAGCGCTTACTGGCTCGGGATGGTGATCGTTGCCCTGATGTCGATCGCTTACGGCGTCAGCACGCAGTTCGACCTGGGTGGGGCGATGATCGCGCCGGCGGTGTTCGCATTCGGGTTGGTGGCGTTCGGGTTCCTGGGCATGGGACCCGTCACGATCGCGGTCGACTCCTACGGCCCGGTGACCGACAACGCGCAGTCGGTCTTCGAGCTGTCGCAGATCGAGTCGCTGCCCAACATCAAGGCCGAGCTGAAGAAGGACTACGGCTTCGACGTGAACTTCGAGCGCGCGAAGCACCTCCTCGAAGAGAATGACGGCGCGGGGAATACTTTCAAGGCCACGGCCAAGCCGGTGCTCATCGGCACTGCGGTCGTGGGCTCCACGACCATGATCTTCTCGATCATCGTGGTACTAACGCACCGTCTGGATCCCGCGTACCTGCAGTACCTGTCCGTGCTGCATCCGCCGTTTCTCCTCGGCTTGATCACCGGCGGCGCGATCATCTACTGGTTCACCGGCGCTTCGATCCAGGCGGTGACCACCGGCGCCTATCGGGCGGTTGAATTCATCAAGGCGAACATCCGGCTCGACGGAACAGAGAAAGCGTCGGTGGCTGACAGCAAGAAGGTCGTCGAGATCTGCACCCAGTACGCGCAGAAGGGGATGTTCAACATCTTCCTGGCCGTTTTCTTCGCGACTTTGGGGTTCGCGTTTCTCGAGCCGTACTTTTTCGTGGGATACCTGATTTCGATCGCGCTCTTCGGGTTGTACCAGGCGATCTTCATGGCCAACGCGGGCGGCGCCTGGGACAACGCGAAGAAGATCGTCGAGGTCGAGCTCAAGGAAAAGGGAACGCCGCTCCACGCTGCCACGGTCGTCGGCGACACCGTCGGGGATCCCTTCAAGGACACATCGTCTGTTGCGATGAATCCTGTGATCAAATTCACGACGTTGTTCGGCCTGCTCGCCGTCGAGCTGGGGGTCCAGCTGGCAGACCAGTACGGAACGACTCTGAGCGTCACGCTGGCGGCGGCGTTTCTGATCGCCTCTGCCACCTTTGTACATCGCTCTTTCTATGGAATGCGCATACAGTCGCAGCGTTGATACGCAGGAAAGCGATGACCGGCCCATCGGCCCTGCGAGGATGAGTCCGCAGGGGCGCCGACGCGAACGGAGGTGTATTTGTCGCCGGTGTGGTCCTTGCAGCACCGTTGGGGAGTGGCCGTTTTGGGTATCCCGGTGTCTAAACCGTCAGAGTCATTCGTTGACACTGCTTTTTGGCTCTGACTATAATTCGCGGTCTTGCACCGCCATCTGAAAGCTGGAGGCTGAACCGTGCCGCGTGACATGTTCGGCGACGTAGCCAATCCGACGGTCAAGCTCGGATCACAGGCGTGGTACACGGTGCCGGTCTCGATCCTGGCCCATATCGTCCTCTTCGGTGCAGTGATCATCATTCCGTTGATGGCCACAGATGTGCTGCCGACTCCGCCGACGATGATGGCATTCGTGGGCGCACCACCCCCACCCCCGCCACCGCCGCCGCCACCCCCCGCGCCTGCGGCGGCGAGGCCGCAAGCAACACCCACACCTGTCTCGAATCCCAACGCGGCGCCCGTCGAGGCCCCGAGAGAGATCATTCCTGAAGCTCCGAGCACAGCAGGGGTGACGGAAGGGGTCCCCGGAGGGGTTGAGGGTGGCGTGCCCGGGGGTGTGCTTGGCGGCGTCGTGGGTGGGCTTCCGACCGCCCCTCCGCCACCACCGCCGCCTCCCAGCGCTCCCGTCCGGGTTGGCGGGAACATCAAGACCCCCAACAAGATCAAGGATGTGCGTCCCGTTTACCCGCCCATCGCGCAGTCAGCGCGGGTCGCCGGCATGGTCATCATCGAAGCGACCATCGGCGCTGACGGACGGGTCAAGGACGCCAAGGTTCTGCGCTCGATTCCGCTGCTCGATCAAGCGGCACTCGACGCAGTCAAGCAGTGGCAGTTCACACCGACGCTGCTGAACGGTGTTCCCGTGCCGGTCATCATGACCGTTACGGTGAACTTCACGCTGCAATAGCGATAGCGATAGCGACCACGTCTCAATCATTGTGTTTTCGTATCTGTAGCGGAGGATTGGCGAATGGGTGAACTGGATCTGATGCACATGTGGACGGAGATGGGGTGGGTCGCGAAGGCTATCGCGATCATCCTCGTCATCATGTCTATGATTTCCTTCGGCGTGGCCATCGAACGGATTTACACGTTCGCCCAGGCGCGCAAGCAGTCGAAGATGTATGCGCCCCAGGTGGCGAAGCACCTGAAGGATGGCCGTCTGAAGGACGCGATAGCTGTCTCCTCCTCCAAGAACTTTCGGTACAGCCATCTTGCGAAGGTGGTCCTGGCTGGCATGCAGGAGTACCAGTTTCAGCAGGAAGCCGGAGGCAATCTCAGCCGTGAAGACCTCGTCGACACGGTCCGCCGGGCAATTCAGCGCGCCGCGGCCCTGACCGCCAACGACCTGAAAAAGGGCGTTTCCGCCCTGGCGACCATCGGCGCGACGGCACCCTTCGTCGGACTGCTTGGCACGGTCGTCGGCATAATCAACGCGTTCCAGGGCATCGCGGCCAGCGGCTCCGGCGGTCTGGCGGCAGTCTCCGCCGGCATTTCGGAAGCGCTCGTCGAAACGGCGCTCGGCCTCGTCGTCGCGATTCCTGCGGTGTGGTTCTACAATTATCTGAGCGGCCGGATCGAGTACTTCAACGTCGAAATGGATAACTCGTCGTCCGAACTACTCGATTACTTCATCAAGAAGACGGCGTGAGTGCTCCCTGCTGGGTGCTCGTGCACTACGCACCGAGCACTCAGCACCGAGCACGCAGCACTGAGCGCGCAGCACTTCAGGGGGATTAGACATGGCAATGGATGTAGGCAGCGCCAAAGGCGGCCCAAAATCCGACATCAACGTTACGCCGCTCGTCGACGTCATGCTGGTGCTCTTGATCATCATGATGCTCGTCGCGCCGATGCTTCAGAAAGGCGTCGATGTCAAGCTGCCGGAAGCGTCCAATACCGCCGACAAGCCTGACAACGAGCAGCAAACGGTGGTCGCGGTGGATTCGGCCAATCAACTCTGGGTGAACGGCCTGAAAGTGTCGAAGAGCGAGTTCACCGACCGGGTGAAGACCGTCCTCGAAGAGAAGACCGAGCGTACGGTCCTGATCAAGGGGGATGTCGACGCGTCCTACGGCACCATCATGGAAGCCATGGATTATCTCCACGAGGCACAGATCGAAGACATCGGTCTGATCACCGAGGCGAAGAAAGATCCGAACAAGCCGGCGGGGGGAGGGAACTAGCCATGGCCGCACACAAGCACCACGGGGCCGAAAAGGTCGTCAAGGGAGAGACGCCGCACGCGAGTTCGGACATGAACGTCACGCCGCTGATCGACGTGCTGCTCGTCCTGCTGATCATCTTCATGGCCGCCCTTCCGCTGACGCAGAAGGGCCTCGACATCAATCTGCCACTCGAGACGAAGGCGCCGGCCCAGAACGAGCCGAGCGATCAGATCATGCTCGAGTTCACCGCCGACCGGCAGATCGCCGTCAACAAGCAGCCCGTCGCGATGGATACCCTTCAGGATTACCTGCGCAACATCTTCGAGACACGGAAGGCCAAGACGATGTTCATCGCCGGGGCCGGTACGTTGCGCTACGGCGACATCATCCAGGTGATCGACGCCGCCAAGGGTGCCGGTGTCGAGAAGGTCGGCATTGTGACCGAGCGGATGCGTTCCGGCGGAGCCCCGAGGCCAGGCGGGAACTGACCGCACGCTTTTCCACGTCTGAGGGCGGGGCTGGTTGCCCGCCCTTTTTTTGTCTGGCTCGCGATCGCCGTTCCGGCTCAGCCCATCCAACGCAGACGCTCCTCCTCTAGCCGCACGGACCAGCCATGCTCTGATTCGAACGGTCGGAGCGTGGGATGTCGGCCGCTACTCACAGCAGACGTACATGGGAAGGGCGGGG
>JACDBQ010000141.1 GCA_013694845.1 Acidobacteriota bacterium | reverse complement strand
AACGGACAGTTCCCGGATCCCGAGGTGCCCAAGAAGTGGCTGAAGGAGCGGCGGCCGGACCTGTACGCCGAGTTGTTCCCGGGCGAGTCCGGCAAAGCTGGCAAGGTCAAGACCGACGTCGACCCCGAGACCGGGCTTCCCCGAGCCGGAAACACGACCGACCGGGAGGTGGTCGGCCGCGGCATTCAGGCCTATCTGAAGTCGCATCCGGAAGTTCGCGGCGTCTTCTGGGGAGGCGGCGGCACGACCGGACTGCGGCGCGCGCTCTATCCGATGCAGGACAAATACCTCGGTACCTTCATCACCGACAACGTTTACACCCTGCAGAGCCAGATGACCACCTACCCCGGCGACGTGTGGCAGCTCGCCGAGGAACAGTTGCTCGAACCGCTGGCGTACGCCGAGCGGCTCGAGATCACGGATCCTGAGGGCACTAACCTCTGGTCGGATCTGACCCCGGACATGTCGGAACGCTGGTCGCAGGGTGCCTACCAGCGCGGTCACCTGTATATGTTTCCCAACCAGGCGACGGGCCGGTTTGGCTACTCATTCGTGAACTACCCCGGTTTCCAGCAGAAGTGGCTGCCACGCGAACCGATCGCGCTGATCCACGGCGTACTGGCTGGCACGAACGGCCATGGCGGTTTCTTCCCACGATGGGAGGTCACGTTCAAGGACGGCTTCATCTCCGGCGTAACAGGGGGCGGAGCTCAAGGCGCCGCGTTGAATGAGTTTCTGCAGTATCCCGGTCTGAACGACCGGGTCTTTCCCTACCATAAGAAACCCGGTTTCTGGTACCTCTACGAAATCGCCTTCGGCTCACATCCCAAGGCGTTCCGGGCGCCGCAGCCGCTGCTCGATTACGGCAACACCAGTCCTGAGCGAGCGCGCAGCGGCGTGATCCACTGGGGTCTCGGCATCCGGCTCTGGCACGATCCGGACGCGCCGACCGAGTCGAAAGTCTGGGCGGATTTTTCGAAGAAGAACAACACGCCCTTCGATCACGGCTGGCACACGCACACCTACTTCACGACCTACAAGGTCCGCCTGCGCAACGCGGACAAGTGGGTCAACCTGCTCGACAAAGGACGTATGACGAGCCTGGATGACCCAGAGGTGCGCGCCCTGGCGTCCCGGTACGGTGATCCCGATGCCATCCTCGCTGAGGACTGGATTCCCGAGGTACCCGGCATCAACGCCCCGGGAGACTACTTGAAGGACTACGCGCCGAACCCCGGCAAATACGCGCTGGAAGTGTTGAGGAAGGCCAACGCCGGGACGTACGAACACTATTTCCCGGCGCGGGTCACAGGAAAGGCGGGCACCACTGGGAAGGCTGGCGGTAGCCGCTGATCACCAAGGGTCGTTTTCCGGGAGCGGCGGCGCTTCCGGCCACGAGAACGAGACACGTCGGGTAGTGACAGACAAACTCGGTAGCGTTGAGGTGTCATATGGAAGATAACCGACTGAGCAGAACTGGCCGGCGGATTCGCCGGACCCTGCCGGCGGCCGGTCTGTTGTGCGCGCTAGTGCTCGCGCCGGCTTCGGCGTGGGCGCAGCTGACGACCGCCACCATCTCGGGCACCGTCCTGGACGAAACGAAGGCCGCCCTGCCAGGCACGACGGTCACCATCAAGAACGTCGACACCGGTCTCACGCGTTCGGTTGTGACCAACGAGCGCGGCTTCTACGAAGCGCCGAATCTACCGGTCGGTAACTATGAGATCAGCGCCGCCCTCCAGGGATTCGGCACGGCGCTTCGCAAGGATGTCCAGCTCACGGTCGGTCGTACCATCGTCATCGACATGAACCTGGTCGTCGGTGGTCTGACCCAGGAGGTCACGGTGACGGGGGCGGCGCCACTCATCGAAACGACGTCGGCCACGGTCTCGAACCTGATCGACTCGAAACAGGTCGAGGACTTGCCGCTCGTGAACCGCGACCTGACGCAATTGACGTTCTTGCAGCCGGGCGTCGTGAAGATCCCAAGTTCCGGAGACCAGGGCGTCTTCAGCGGGATGGGTGACAAATTCACCGTCGCGGGCGCCCGTGGCACGCAGAACCTGTATCTGCTCGATGGCGTATCGAACGCCGACCTTTCCGGCAACGCGCAGGGCGCGTCGGGCTCGTACATGGGCTCGGAGACGGTGCAGGAGATCCAGATCGTCACCAACAACTACTCCGCCGAGTACCGCAGCGCCGCGGGCGGTATCGTCAGCGCCATCACCAAGTCCGGCACGAATACGTTGAAGGGTTCAGCGTTCGAGTTTTTCCGGAACGACGCACTCGACGCTCCAAACTATTTCGACGAGCAGTTGAACCGCCCGAAATCGCAGTTGGATCGCCATCAGTATGGCGGGTCACTGGGTGGACCCATCCGGCAGAACAGGGTGTTCTTCTTTGCCAGCTACGAAGGGCTTCGCGACGATGTGGTCGTTCCCGATACGGCGAGGGTGCTGAGTGCCAATGCGCGGCAGGGGCGGCTCGCCAACGGAACGGTCGTCGCGGTGAACCCGAGCGTCGTGCCCTATCTGAACCTGGCGCCGTTGCCCGGCGACGGCAACACGATCGTCCAGGATTTTGGCGATACGGTCCTGATCTCGGGCCAGCAGGACATTCCGACCCGGAACAATTTTGCTCTCGGCAAGATTGACTACAACGTCACCAGCAACAACACGCTGTCTACCACCTACAACTTCGACAAGGGTAACCGCTCGCCCTACGGCCTCCTCGGGGATGTCAGCGCATATGGCATTCAGAGCAGGAAGCACGTCGTGTCCACCAAGTTCACCAGCGTGCTGTCCGGCGCCTCGGTCAATGAGCTGAATCTGGGCTATAGCGACACCAATTCGGCGGGCGAAATCCCGACGAGCACAGTCGATTACAGCTCCCTCGTTTTCCGAAGCAACCGCACTCGGGTGGGCGAGATTATCGTGCCGGGCGTGTCCGCCGTCGGCTACCGCGTCGACGGCTCGTTCTATCAGCAGCGCGCCTACTCCTTGAAGGACGGCTACTCCGTGTCGCGAGGCAACCACTCGTTCCGCGCCGGCGGCGAGTGGACCTATTACCGATATGACGTCGTGTCGTGCAGCCGCGGGTGCAACGGGGTATGGGAGTTCCGCAGTATCCCGGACTTCCTCCGCGCCGTGCCGCGACGGTTCGACATCCTGCTGGAGGGGGGCTTCGATTCCCCGCGCGACATCAGGCAGCATCTGCTCGGCACTTACTTCCAGGACAACTGGCGGGTCAAATCGAACCTGACGCTGAATCTGGGACTTCGGTATGAATTCGCGTCGGTGCCGAGAGAGGTCAACGGCAAGGTCTCGAATCTCCTCG
This sequence comes from Acidobacteriota bacterium, assembly GCA_013694845.1. Classification (GTDB taxonomy): domain Bacteria; phylum Acidobacteriota; class Vicinamibacteria; order Vicinamibacterales; family 2-12-FULL-66-21; genus JACDCA01. The sequence continues at coordinate 3,503 of JACDBQ010000141.1, read as the reverse complement.
ACTTCAACGACTCCCAGGTGACAGTCGGCGTCCTCTACAAGAACCCGACCGCGAAATCCTTCAGCCCCCGCGTTGGCGTGGTCTGGGCGCCCCAGGAAGGGAAGATGTCGGTTCGCGGCGGCTTCGGTGTGTTCTACGAGCATCCGATGCTCTACAACATCCGCACCTCGCTGCAGGAGTTACCGCCATTCAACCTCTCGGGCCGCATCGAAGGAGGCGTCATCGACTTCCCGAATGCGTTCTTCACGCAGCTCGATCGGGCCCAGGGGAGGCCAAACATCCGGTCGATGGAATACGACCTGGACCAAACGACGTACTACCGATGGAACGGCACAGTGCAGCGGCAGTTCGGTACCAACTGGGCGGTGACCCTCGACTACACGGGTAACCGCGGCTACAACCTGTGGCAGCAGTCGCTTCCCAACCTCAGGCGCTGGGAAGGCTGGCCGGCCCAGCCGGCTGAGGGCACACCGAAATTCTTCCCCGCCGGGTCCGGTTTGATCAACCCGAATTTTGGTGAGATGCGCATCCAGTACTCGAACGCGCGGCTTTGGTACAACGGCGTGTCGCTCAGCACGCAGCGCCGCCTGTCGGATGGCTTGCAGTTGGGTGCGACGTTCACCTATTCCAAGGCCGAGGATGAAGGGTCTGGCGTGACCAGCGGCGGCGACGAGCTCCCGCAGAGCCAGCGCGGCATCTACGCATGGGACCTGCACCTCAAGCGAGGTCCAGCGGCGTACGACGTCCGGAAGGTGTTCTCGGCCAACGTGGCTTACGAGCTGCCGTTTGGCAGAAATCTCACCGGCGTCGCTCGCGCTCTCGCGACCGGCTGGCAGGTGAACTCGGTCATCACGCTCACCGACGGCTATCCGTTGTCGGTTCTGGAGGAGAGCGGCGCGCAGTCGACGCGGATCGGCGACGATGAAGACCTGCGGCCGGACCTGATCCCCGGCGGCAACCCCAATCCCGTCACCGGCGATCCGAATCGCTGGTTCGACATCTCGCAGTTCACGCCGTCTCAGCTTGGCTACTTCGGCACGCTGGGCCGCGGCACGGTGATCTCGCCGGGACTTGCCACGGTCGACCTCTCGGTGTTCAAGAACTTCGCGATGGGAAACGGCAAACTGCAGTTCCGCCTGGAGAGCTTCAACCTTTTCAACCGGGCTAACTTCGCCACCCCCGATATGGTGGCGTTCATCAACGGCGTACCCAATGATACGGCCGGCCGGATCACCCGCACCCGCACCCCGGGGCGGCAGACCCAGCTCGGCGTGCGCTGGACGTTCTAGGCAGCAGCACGCTCTCGCTCAGTCGACCGAAGGGCCCGGGAGCCGTTCCCGGGTCCTTCGTTTGTACACCGCAGCCGCTCCCCAGCCGCAGCTGAGTAGAAGGACGCGCTGCTTCACGCGCAATCCGGCCGTCTCAGCTCTCCCTAACCGGCGCCTTGTCCTCGTGTACGCAATACGGCTGTTTCGGACATCTCCGCCGGAAGGGCGTGTACTGGTTACTTAAGATTGGTCCCTGCGACCTGCTGCCACTTTCGCCGTTCGCTGCGCGTGCTTACTTACTGGATGCCGTGTGTTGAGCGACTCGTTTGGCGTGGAGCTTTTCGGCCGGGGTGCGGCCGTGCAATGCCAACGAGACCCGGTCGTGGTTGTACCGTCGCTCCCAGTCGGCCAAGGGGGCGTCGGCATCCGTGCGTGACGCGAAGTCGTGCTGACTCCATAACTCCTCGTCGTCGACGCGGTGACTCCGTTCGACTTTCCGTTCTGCTCAGGCCGTCGTGGCTTCATGTATTGATGGCGAATGCCCGCGGCCTCGACGGTGAGCTTGAAGGCCAGCGGGAACTCGCTGCCGTTGTCGCATTGAAGTCTGCGAATCGGAAAGGGCAAGTCCCGGCGCAGCTCGTCCAGAAAGTGCAGGCTCGTCGCCTGGTTCTGCCGGCGACACAATCGCAGGACGCGATAGCGGGTGCAGTCATCGATCGCGGTTACTGAAACACCTTCCTCCCGCTGGAGCTTCACCATCTTTGCGTCCACCTGTACGGAGTCGCCGGGCTCGTCTTTCTCGAACAGCGCCAGTTGCTTCGGCCGGCGCTTGGCGGTCTTCGTCAGCACGGGCACGCCGAAGTCGCGGAAGACGCGCTGGATCGTCCGGGTGTTGACGTGCAGGTTGTGCACGCGCTTCAACCAGACCTGCGTCCTCGGCGCGCCGTAGCGAAAGGCGACGCGCGCCACTCGAATGAGCTCGAGCGTCGTGGCGGGCAGCCGGCGTTTGCGTCTGCCCGGATACCGCGGGACCAGTTCCATGAGCGTGCGCCGTTTCGAGGGCCTCGGGAACGAGCTTGAGGTCGATGTCGATCGTCGAGTCGCGCCAGTGTGAGAGCACCGCTGTCGCGCCACCCGTCAGGTAGATGCGCGCCGGACGGCGCGCAGCGCGGCCGAGTTCGCGCATGAAGCGCCGAATGCGCGCCTCGTCGGCTAGGCCACGCATGCCAGCGCCGGCTCGAAGCTCACCAGGCGTCGCACCAGGGCGTTGTAGCGTGCGTGGGCGCCGTCCGCGCCGTCCTGGAGCAGGAGGCGGTACAGGCGATGTTCGGGATCGGCTTCAACGCGCGCAATCGCGACGCCGAGCCGCTTCAGTCGAGGCGCGCCAATGGACACCAGCAGCGCCGGAACAGATTCAATGCCTGCTTCCAGATCGCCGAGTCCGGCGACGATGATCTCGGCTCCCGGCAGTCCATCGAACAGCACCATGGCGGAATTATAGGCGCCCCCTGCCGCCGGCGCCGATCGCAGCGGTAATGCGGTAATGCGCGAGGCTGCGGCCGATCAGCGTCTGCCTGGCCTGATCCGTTTTGCGCAGCGGCCGGGGCCGATCACGGTTGGCCTCCCCTCAATGCGGATGGCAGCTCCAGCCTCTGCTCGAGCGCCGTGAATCTCGGGTCCGCGCGGAGCGGATCGAACCCGGGCAACCCTGTGTAGCAGAGCAGGCCCTGGTACTCCTCTTCTGCCCGTGCGAGCACTTCGAAGGCGTCGTCGATCTCCCCGAGCGCGCCGAGCAGCCAGGCCTCGGAGACGACGGTGGGCGAAGCCGCGGGTCGGGCTCGCAGCACTTCGAGACCGTCCGGGCCTCGCCGCTCCGGTCCGCCGTCGCGAGCGCCCAACCGAGGACGCCGAGAAAGAAGGGCGCCCGGTGCGTCAGCGCGACACCCTGCTCGCCCGAAGGCGAGGTCTTCATGTGAGCAGAGCGGGCGCTTGATCGGCGGCTTGCGCTCCAGCACTTGCTCAGTGCACGGCCCTCTTGTAGTGCTCGCGCAGGAGGTCGCGGCCAAAATCGTTGCCGAAGTCTCGCCACACGGAGTGGATGTGATTGGCGTTGTTCTGCGTGTTGTCGTACTCGATGAGGAACGTGGGGCCTTGCACACGGTAGTAGTGGGGGTCACCCACCTCGAGCCCGCCCGCCCACCCCAACGTGATCGAGTCCATGCCGGGGTGCTGTAA
>JACDBQ010000127.1 GCA_013694845.1 Acidobacteriota bacterium | reverse complement strand
CGTCGTACGGTTTTAGCCGCCGATCGTGCGTCACGAGGGTCGCCCCTTCGACGAGTGCCTGCGCCACGAGCATCCGGTCGAAGGGATCGGCATGGTGCGCCGGGAGCATTCCGACCCGCTCAGCATGCGCGAATGCGACATCCATCGGGCTGAAATCGCTGTCGTCAACCATGAACCCGAACGGCTGATCGAGCTCCAGTCGGCCGAGGGTGCTCTTGATCGCGACTTCCCAGGCTGACGCCGCGCTGACCCACACGATGTCGGCCGTCGCGATCATCTCTCTCGCCGGTCGATTCAGACGGCGGCTGTCGAGGCGCCACCAGAGGAACACATGGGTATCGAGCAGGAGCTTCACCGCTTCTTCGCACCGAAGCCCGCCAGGATGTCTCGCGGGAGCGGCGCATCGAAGCCTGCGGCTATGCGGATGCGTCCCTTTGAGCCGCCGGCCCGGCGCCGGGGTGTGCGTCGCATCGGCACCAGCCGCGCGCGCGGCACACCGGCCTTGGCAATCACGATCTCGTGACCTGCCGCGGCTTCCTCGACCAGCGCGGACAACTGAGATTTGGCTTCGTACAGATTCAAGACGCGAGGCATGGCTGCGATCCTAGCAAGTCGACTTCGTGTTGGTCAAGTTGGTCAAGTCTGCAGCGCCCCTCGTTCGAGGAACACCGAGTCGCCGAATTCGTGCGTCCGGTAGGCATGCGTCTTCAACTCGTGGTCGATCCGGCCAAGCGTGTCGTCATCGGCAAAGGCGCGCAGCAATTCGTAGTGACTTGTTCCCGGCTCGTGCGTGCCGGAGAGGATGGCATCAACGATCACGATCGGGCTGAAAGCACCGATCTCTCGGTCGCGAGCCCATCCCCCGCTCGCACGACTCCGTCACCCCCGGCCGCGTGCTCCAGAGCTCTGACGACCGTTGTACCGATCGCGATGATCCGTCCACCTGCGTGCCGCGTCTGCGCGATCGCTCTCGCGGTGGACGGTGGAATGCGATAGGGCTCATCGAAGGGTAGCAGGCCGTCCAGCTTCGAATCGCCGGTCGACGAGATTCCCGCCGCATGGGTGATGGTCGCGAAGCGCACGCCTCTGGCGGCCATGGACGCCTGCGCATTCCAGTCCAGCACGAAGCCGGCTGATGGAGGCTCGAACGCAACCGGCTCGCTGGCGATCGGCGTCCAGGTGTCCCAGAGCGCCAGCCGCGTCGGCACGTGCGAGTACTGAATCGGCCGCCCGTGCCGCGCCAGCCCCTCCCATATCTCGCGGGCCGAGCCATCGAGCTCCAACTCGACGAACCGTGGGTGATTCAGCAGCAGCCGTTTGACGCTCGCGCGCAAGGGACCGAGCGTCAGCCGGTCGCCGGGCCGCACCGCCGGTGGTGACAGACGATCCTCCGTGCGCGTTCTATGGTCGCCAGGACCGAACAATACCGCCGAAAACCTGGTCACCTGATCGATGGCGAGCGAATCCCGGCCCGCGAGCCGCGCTTCGATCTGGCGCCCGCTTGGCACATGCTCGCCGAACAGGCTCGCAGGCAAGGTGGCCGCGTCATTCGCAATCACCAGATCTCCGGTTCGAAACAGTCCGACGAATCCCGCCCGCGCTCGATGTTCGACGCTCCCGTGGCGATCGGCCGTCAGCAGCTTCGCGTTCACCGGGCGCTGGACCGGAACACTGGCAGCCATCATTTGACGGCCGCGTCCAGTGCATATGCTGCCGCACGGCTCGATAGCGCGACCGCTATCGCGTCGGCGAGCTCGCGGGCGGCAATCTCAGGGCGCTTCAACGATGACCGATCCGCCTCAGGCACCGCCGCCGCATGCAGCGGGGTGTCCATGTCTCCCGGATCGAGCGAGAGAACGCTAATGCCCTCGGCCGTCAGCTCGTCGTGCCAGGTTCGACTGAGATGGTGCAGAGCGGCCTTGCTGGCCCCGTACGCCCCCCAGCGAGGGTAGGCATGAATCGCGGCGTCGCTCGAGACATTCACCACCACGGCTCCGGATCCATCG
>JACDBQ010000524.1 GCA_013694845.1 Acidobacteriota bacterium | reverse complement strand
TCCGCGAGAATCGCGTCGCCCTTCGAGGAGTCAGTCGCCTTGAAGCCAGAGATCCAGTCGTCGAACTCTGAACGTTTCACGAGAACCTTCCCCCCAGGGCGGTAGTGCGGCAATGGGCCGACTGCCTTTGAGAGATATGTGCGCAGCGTCCGAACGCTGAGGCCCGAGTACTTCGAGAGCGACTTGAGCGGCATGAAACAATCCTCGACCGTGTCGCGTGCCGACGGGGCGCTGTGTGTTGTCCTTCGAGCGGAATCGAAGCGCATCTTCCTGCCATCTGCGATCAGACCGATTTCTGCGCGACTGTGTCTCGCAGGACGCGGGCCCAGCCCGATAAAATGCGGCGACCTCAACCGCTCGTTCGGCCGGTGGTTTAGGTCAATCTGACAGGACGCGAGCCGTCAATGGGAAGGCAGTTCAAAGGTGCGCCACCTGATCGTTCAACCAGATTGCATCGGCGGGCGTCGTCGTGTTCCTTGAACGGCGTCCTCGACCGTGCGGAGTTCACGGCCGCATGGAACGATACCCCGCCGGCGTTGCCGTGTATGCGGGGACGGATACAGTGTCTGACACAGGACGCTGGTTGCGTGGTGCTCACTCGAGCGATCAGAGCTCTGACGAGATAGCTCTCTCAATCATGACTGCAGCGCACGGGGTTGGTCGGCATTTCCTGCGGAGGCGTCGAGCGAGGGACCCTTCGAATCGGAACTCCCGGTTAACAGCCACATTTTTCAAGACGGCCGAAGACAGCTCGGGGCGATTTGGCCCCGTTTTTACTGGGTCTTTTGCGAACCGGGGGCAACCCGGGACAACCCAAACAGCGCCAGATTGTCCCGACGCTGTCCCAGCAACTCGTCCGCAAACAACCCGGATGGGTCGGTGCGCTCCGAGACAATTGCACGCGTCGTAGGAGACTGCAATGTCGAGCGACCCACGATGGGCGACGATGCCCGCGATCATTCAAGGGAACAGGTTCAACGAGATCGTGAGTCACGCGATCGACCAGATCGATACAGCAATGATTCGCGACGCGTTCATGCGCCACGTCGATCTTCCGCGCGGGCCGGAACGAGAAACCGTTCGCGATCGTGATCGCGAATATACACTCCGCGGATCTGAGACTCGCACGCTGGTCACTGTCGGATCGTTCCGCGTCGTGCCCGTCGGCCAGCTTCGTGACCACGACAACGCGCCTGCGCACGATCGGTCAGCGGATCTTCGGCACCTTCGCGCACAGGTCCTGATCGAGATCGTCCGGGTACCCGGTCATCGGGACTCTGTCGTGGTCCTGACCAAGGAAGGTCGTGAACTTCTCGAACATCACCCGAGACAGCCAAGACAACGCCTCGCAGACCTTCTACTCGGGCCTGAAACGCGCCCGCGAATTGGAGCACGATGCGCAGATCTTCGGTGCCTACCTGAATGCCGCTAGCGGCTTCACGAACGCGGTGCACTAGTCGACCGAGTCGTCCTCGACTATGAGCTGAAGCGGGACTATCAGAAGTGGCTGAACAAGCACGATGGTGACCGTGATGACTACGATGGTCATCCTGATCGGACCGAGGATGAGATTCGCGCCTGGGCCGCTGAACACGACCTGCCGTACTTCGACGATCAGATTCACTTCCCTGACTTACGGATCGAATACGAGAATTTCGACGGCCGACACGACCATGAGGACATCGAGGTGCTAACCGTCCACTACCGCGGCGCTCACGGATCGGCCGCCGCGCGATCCGGATTCAGTTGCTACGGCGGAGTCTCGGCGCGAACCGGCGGCGGTCACGCGCCCGATCCCGACCTCGTTTCGGAGCTAATCCGATGACTGCCGAAGACCGTACAAGGCTGGCTCAGATTTCGGGTTCACGGAGCGTCAAGCTCGCTTCATGGTGACTGTCACGCTGAATGGCGGCGTGTGCGGGCAGAATGTTAATGCATTCTCCGATAAGCTCGTTGGGAATGGATTCGCTGTCCGATGTTCTTGTTCTACAACCGCGCAAGGGTGTATCAGCTTCGCTATCAGCCCTTGTGTCGTTCAATCGGCGAGCCCAACTGTCCCAACCGGAAGCCAGTCGCCGCCGGCCGCGCATTGGAGCGTTTGATGCTCCTCGACGCCGTCATCTCGCAGCCCAACACGGCCTGACTTTTCACGATCTCCGACGAGGTCGCCTTCTTCACGGTTACCTCGTCGTGTGCGCCCGAAAAGCTGCCGCACGAGAGCGTCGGGACGGCCGCGAACCGGCATGTACGGCCCTTCCCCGACGCCTTTCCAAGCGGCGTCGACAGCAGCGGCCGTCCAGTGGTCATCTTCGTCATCAATACCTGGAACTTGGACGATCTGAGAGCGGTCTTCAACGCTACGGCGACCTCCTTCGATCGCTACCAGGCTGGACCATCCGATCATGCTGCCGCAATTTGGCGATGGTCAAAGCATCGGTAGAACCGGCTGTTCGCGACGAACTTGCGAGCCCACTTTCAGCAATGCCTCGGTGGACGGGTCAAAACCGGCCATTTCGTCGACGGGCAAAACCGGCCATTGCTGACCGCTGACCGAGACGAGTGAGTTCTACCTCGTGGCTTCCTCGGTGCGCAAGTCCGTGTGGACTTTCGTGCGCCAGCTCCTGGGACCGCACTTCAAAACGTGCGCGTGATGGAGAGACGGTCGAGGAGCGCGGTGACGGCGGCCGTGTCGCCGAGCAGCTTGCCCCAGTCATCGACCGGTCGGTTCGAGGTCAGCAACGTGGACGCCCGCTCATAGCGGCGCATGAGGATCTCCAGCAAGTCTTCGGCGGCGGGTTCTGGTTCGCCACCGACGCGGTCGGAATCGACGGCATTACGTAATGCCACAAGAGTCTTCACCACAACACCTTCTTTTCATGCACGAGCCATTGTTCGCGGCAGCAGGACCGCCCGATCTTCCCGAGCTGCTGCCAGCTGGGCGGAACCAGCGCCATGTGGAAGTCCCTCCTCTCGAGGGTTAGCTCACGAAGCTGCGAGCTGTTCGATGAGGCTGAGAGACAGTCGCACCTTTAGGTTCGCCCGTACACCGACCGCAGCACCACGATGATCAAGGGAGATCGTGTCTTTCCGTGCGCCGCTGAGGCCAAGGGGCCGCCGGTTGTCGTCACGCCATCTGATCACAGCTTCGCCATTCGACTCCCACCGAGCGCCAACGATCCACCATCGGTGAACCATGCCGATGAGGGTCCGCCAGGCGTAGGAGCGCGACGTATCTGAATCAAGTGGATCCAACGGTACATACGGCCGTAATTTTTCGCACCAGCACGGCTCGATCGGCGCGATCGCAGCACACCGGCCGGAGGGATCGTTATCGCGTGCCGCATTCCGAGCGGATCCGAAATGTACGGCGATAGATCCCCCGCTCGTCAAATCACGGCCCGGGGCGCGGCTTATGATTGGCGCCTATACCTGTCGTCGAGCGGCGGTCAGCGATTCGCGGTAAGAAACAACCGTCGGCACGACAGCCGAGCGAGTCGATGCAGAGGCCCGGGAATTTCGTCGAGGTGACACACGCGACCCGCAGCGGACGCCCGCGCGAAATTCAACCGCCTGCCGCGTGTATACGGCGAGCTCCACTGCGCTGAGTTGTTCTCGCAGGTCCTGATAACGAACGTAGCTCTGGAGCCATCGACGCCGACGATGTGGTCCGGCTCGAGCAAGTGGGGAGGGGCGCGGATCAGGACGTCGAGGAGCCGGAAATCGCGGCGTTCGCGCCGACGTCGAGCGCCAGCGTCATCGCGGTCAGCGCGGTGACGGCCGCGACCGGCCGCTCTCCCCAACCGAGCACCAAGAAGGTGTCTAACGCCAATTGCGGGCTGCAGTTTGCGGCGAACCGAGCCGTCGGGAACTTTGTTGCTTTCCCGAGCGTCTTGATATTAACTACAAGAAGACTATGCGAACTTACCTCGGGGAATTCGAGCAGCTTTTGCTTTTTGCGCTCGTCGAGTTGCAGGACGACGCCTATGGGG
>JACDBQ010000048.1 GCA_013694845.1 Acidobacteriota bacterium | reverse complement strand
TCCAGGCCACCGGGGTCGGCTGGCTGCCCACCAGCATGGCGATAAAGAGATCCTTCTTGTGCGCGTCAATGCCCACGTGCGTGGTAACGTCCTTCATGACCGGCTCCCTTCGATGCGGCTCTGGCGCCGCCAACCCGCGCTGTCGGTGGCTCTGTCCACCGTGGTTGAGTGCTGCAACGCACTACAACGTTACGATGGAGAGCCGGTCATTCCATATTGTCTAGCGTGAATCGGGCGAGTTCGAATCCCAGACTGGTCTTTCCCGCTTGGCGGGTTAAACCGGATTAAATCTCGTCAACGGTCAGAGCCCGGCTTTCCTTAAGCGGGCCAGGAAGCTCGGCTTCTTCGCGTGCGCGTCTCGCAGCACGCTGATACGCTCGGTGACCTCCTCCATGAGGCCTTTCCGCTTGCTGATCTCGCGCAGGTCCTTGAGCAGAGAGATCGCAGCGTCATAGTCGCCCGGACGCTTCGTGGCAACGAGCGCCTCGACACGCCGCCACGCGTCGGCTTGGCGTTTCGCCAACTCGCTCAGATGACGGTCACGAGCAGCAGCCTGCTCACGCTCGCGACGCACTCGCTCCTTCGTTTCGCGGGCGAGGCTGACCTCCCGCCGCCGCTCCGCCAAGCCTTCGGCTCGCGCACGCAGCGCGCCGGCGGTGCGAAGGATCCGCGTCGCCGAGCGCAGTGACACCTGGCGTCTGAACCGGCGCATCAACTCGGCGCCGACGTTGGTCTCTCCACGAGTGACGCGCGAGAGCAGCGCCAACTTCTCGCGGTCGTCGAGTGCGGCGATCCAGCGATCGATCTCTTTGGCGGGCGGGGCCGCCGACGTCTGTATCAGTCCTTCCACGGCCGCGCCCACGAGGTCTTGGTCGAGCCCCATGATGTCGATGAAGCTTTCGAGTGCGGGTGAGGGCGCACCGAGACCGTTCGGCGGCACAGGTTCCGTGGCGTCCTCGTCGACCTCGCCCTGCTGAACACCTAGCAGCCACGCGAGGTAGAGGACCCGTTCGTCCCCACTTGCGATGTCAGCCCGGAGCGCGATCAGGGACGACAGCCAGCCGTGCCCGTCTTCTTCGGTATCGAGGTCGTCCCTTTCGACGGACATGGCGACGACGACATCTGCACCTTTCGAAGAAACCTCCAGTGACTGACCCGTCGCGTAGCGCCGCAGCGCCTTCACATCGACGGCACTTTTGGGGTACCGAAACGCCAGCGCCACGAACATCCAGTTGGCGAAGGACAGCGAGGCATCGAAATACGTCCGCAGCAGATCGCGCGGATTCGCCTTCAGATCGCCAAACGTGTAGTAGTTGCTGAAACGCGTTCGCGAGATCGTCGCGCGGCTCGAGATGGCGCGCAACTCCCGCATCTGCTGGTCGGTCAGGGACTGGTCAATCTTCTGGAACTCGTAGTACTGATACTCGCTCATCGATGCAGTGGCTCCATCGGGAGAGACTAGAGCCCTCGCGCCCAGCGGCGGTAGGCCTCAATCCACTCCCACCCGGCCGGCGGTGGGTCTGGCAACGGCAACTCCAGAATCGGGATTGCCTGACGGTCGCGTCCGCGATGGCACACCGCCACAATCTCATCGGCCTCGCTGATGTCGACTCGCTTTATCCGAACCACCACGCCGAGCACGGTCGTCTCGAACGGAAGACGGAGCTCCTGGTCGATCATCACGTGAAAGCTGCCCGCCTGCGCCGACTCGGTGTATGCGTCGACGATGGCTTCTTCGATCATGGCATCGAGACGACGCGGCGAGATTCGGGGGGGAGCGATCCGCAGGCGGCCTTCACGATGTCTGCTGGAGTGCTTCGCCATAGACTGTCAGTCGGGTGCGCCTCGATGCGTGCCTTGCGGTTTCTCTGTCATGAACCGACAGGCGTACCGAAAGCTCTGAAGCACCACACCGCGTGGCACTTCAGAGTATACTTCCGAGTTAGTGGATCTTCTCGATTTGCTCAAGCGTCCCGAGGGCAAGACCCTCGAGTTCAAGCGCGACTTGTCTTCCGCCGACGGAGTGCTCAGGACTATCGTCGCATTCGCCAACACCTCGGGAGGGACGGTGCTCGTCGGCGTCGAGGACCGTACGCGCCACGTGCGCGGTATAGCCGAACCCCTGGACCTTGAAGAACGGCTAGCCAACCTCATCAGCGATCACATTGTGCCGCGACTGGTGCCAGAGCTGGAGATCATCCCGTGGCGCCGGAGCCACGTTCTGGCCGTTCAGGTCTATGCGAGCCCGGTTCGACCACATTATCTGCGCCGCGAGGGGGTGGAGCGCGGGGCCTACGTCCGGGTCGGCTCCACCAACCGGCGTGCCGACCGTGAGCTCCTCGAGGAACTGCGCCGTTTTGCACGCGGAGAAGCGTACGACGAGCAGCCGATGCCGGGATTGGACTCGGAAGCCTTGGACTTCCGAGTGGCTTCCGAGTCGTTCGCTCCGGTTCGACGCCTTCGACGGGCCGATCTGCAGACGCTGCGCCTCGTGACGACCCATCAAGGCCGAACGGTGCCGACGATTGGCGGCATGTTGCTCTTTGGCGTGAGCCGTGAGCAGCATTTTCCGGATGCGTGGATCCAGGTCGGAAGATTTCAAGGCGTCGACAAGAGTCGGATCCTGGATCGTGCCGAGGTTCACGGACACCTGGTCGGAGCCGTCGAGGAAGCGATCGCCTTCGCCGAGAAGCACGCATGGCACGGCGCGGACATCGGTCGTGTCCGCCGACGCGAACGATGGAGCGTTCCGCCGGTCGCGATCCGCGAAGCGGTGATCAACGCGGTGGTTCACGCCGACTACGCCCAAAGAGGCGCACCCATTCGCCTCGCCATCTTCGATGACCGGCTCGAGGTGGAGAATCCCGGGCTTCTGCCGTTCGGACTCACTTTGGAGGACCTGCCGCGCGGGATCTCGAGGCTACGGAACCGCGTCATCGGCCGCACGTTCCATGCGCTGGGCCTGATCGAGCAGTGGGGCAGTGGCATTCAGCGCATGATGGCTGCCTGCCGCGATGCCGGGCTCGCGCCCCCGACGCTCGAGGAAATCGGCAATCGATTCAGGGTGACACTGTGGCTCGAGCAGGTGGGAGCCCCAACGCTCGACAAGACGGAGGGAACCATTCTGGCGATCCTCAGCGACGGCACCGGGCGCGTTACCAGCGAGGTCGCGAAGGTGATCGGCCTGACGCCGCGCGCCACGCGCACGCGCATGGTTCGACTGGTGGAGCGTGGGCTTGTTCGTGAGGTCGGCACCAGCCCTCAGGACCCCAAGCG
>JACDBQ010000041.1 GCA_013694845.1 Acidobacteriota bacterium | reverse complement strand
GGCACGGGCCGCCGCTGCCGCCGCCGCGGTTGGCCTCCTTGCGGCGCTGCTGCTCGCACCCGTCGGGCACGCTCCGGCCTCGGCGACGCCGACGGCCGGCGAACCGGTGAAACCTGCCGAAGATCGTCTCGCCCTGGATCTTCGTCCTGCGCACCGGTCTCAGGCCAGAGTCATTGCCTCAGCTGCGGCGGCGCCGCCGGTAGGTGCGCCTCCGCCTCCCGTGCTGGCGGCCCCGGCAGCAACGTCCGTCGATCTGCAGAGCCTGGCACGCGTCTGCACGACCCTGGCTCGTCTTACCGACTCCAGTACCCTGCCGGCAGTCCTCGAGCGCACCGCTGCGGCGCTCGATGCATCGGGTCTCGTCCTGTGGGTCGCGAACGCGGCGGGGAACGAACTGCTGCCGATCGCAGCGCACGGCTACGCTCCCAACGTCCTCTCCCGCATCGGCACCCTGCAGATCGACGCTGAGAACGCAACGGCAGCCGCATTCCGTACGGGCCTCATCCAGACAGTCGGCGGCGACGGCAAGTCGAACGGCGCGATTGCCGCGCCGCTCGTCTCCTCTTCTGGTGCCCTGGGTGTGATGTCGGCGGAAGTCCGCCACGATGGGGAGAAACAGCCCGCGCGGCTGGCGGCGGCATCGATCGTCGCCGCCCAGCTCGCGACCCTGATCGGGCCGGCGACGGCGCAGAGCGAAGACCGCACCACCGCGGCGCTCTGAGGCCTACAGGATCGTCCGCGTCGTCATGCGACGATTGCGATTCGGCTCGGCCTTCCCTTTGAGGGTCATCGACTTCTGGTCCCGGACGATGTTCAAGGTGAAGTCCTCACCGGCGTCGAGCCGCTGCATCTCCCGCCGCAGTCCGGACGCGTCCTCGATCGTTGAACCGTTGACGCTGACAATCACGTCACCCGCTTTCACACCGGCCTTTCCGGCCGCAGAGCCCTCCGTGACCGACGCCACGAGCACGCCGTCCTTCACGCCGAAATACTCCTTCAGCTGTTCGGAAATCCCGTTGACGGTGACCCCAAGCTGGTTGCCCGTCGACCAGAGGAATCCGTCGAGCGCTGGAGGGCGCGGGGCCCGGGGGGCGGACGGCGGACGAGGCGCGGCGGGAGAAGGAACCGGCATCGGCCGGACGTACTCACGCAGGTTGTCGAGTGTCTGCCACCGGTTGTCATCGAACACGCGGAATGCTGAGGCCTCTCGAGGTTCGACGTTCACCGTGACGCGCTTGCCGTCCCTCATCACCGCCGCCGCCACCTGGCGCCCTGACGGCGTTTCGCCCACGAGTCGAGTGAACTGTCGCACGCTGCGTACGCGCTCGCCGTCGAACTCCACGACGACGTCCCCGTTCTTCAGACCGGCCTTTTCCGCGGCGCTACCCTCCTCCACCGTCTCGATCATCACCCCGCCAGTAGCCTTGGTTGCGTCGACGTCTGAGACGGACACGCCAATGCGGCTGCTGCCCGAGGTGAAGAGCTCGACGTGCGGAGCGGCAACCCCGCGCGTGCCGCTCTGCCCGTAAATCGGGGGGGCCATCGCCGCTCCAGCGCCCAGCAGGGCCGCCGAGAGCGCGGCTGTCTTCCAGAACTCCATAGGAACAACCTCCAAAGTCGTTAGGTGGCTCGAGTGCCCCTTTGTACCGTCAGACGCGCCCCTCGCGCAAATCGTTGATCTGCCGGGGTGGTACAATTCCGCGTCCCCGGCTGAGGTGGTCGTTGATGAGCGTTCTCGTTCCTTTGTTCTGTCGTTGAGCATGGCCGCCGGCCAGGTGCCCGATCCGCGCGCGGAGGCCGAGCGCCTGGCGGCAAGCGGAGCTCACGAAGAAGCACTCAAGCGGTTCCAGGCGCTGGCGGCAGCGAACCCGGACGATGCGGCGGCGCGCGGCAGCGGTCTTCGAATCGCTCGTCGCAGCCGACGAACGGAATGGCGATGCCTACACCGGGCTCGGCATGGCCCTGGTCGAAACCGGCGACTGGACGCGAGCGGGTGACGCCCTGAATCGGGCGGAGGCGATCTCGCCCGATCGACTGGACGTCCTCTCCGCGCAAGGCCGCCTTCACGGCGCGACCGGCCACGCGTCGCTCGCGCTCGCCTACTACGGACGGGCCCTCGCGGCGGAACCAGGCAATGCGGCGGTGCGTGCCGAAGCCGATGCGCTCCGCGCCTCGCGCGCGCATCGGGCTGCGCTCGGGTATGACTTCCAGCGGTTCGATCCGTCGTTCGGTAATTTCAACTCCGGAACGCTCGAAGTGAATGCCCGCGTCAACGACCGCGTCCGCGTCTTCGCGACGGGAGAAGCGCTGCGGATCAACGGGAGCAACGAGGCCCGGGGCGGAGGGGGCATCGAATGGTTCGCCCACCCCCGCGTCCTGCTGCGCGGCGGCGCGATGTTCGGCGGCGACCTCCGGCTGCCCGCAGTCGACGCCTTCGCCGAAGCAACCTTCCATCGGCGCCGGGTTCGATGGTCGCTGCAGACGCGCTTTTTCGATTTCGACGGAGTGGACCTCTGGATCGCCGGGCCAGGCCTGGCTTTCGACGTCAACCCGCGCCTGACCCTCGAGGCCCAGTACTCGCGCGGACGCACGAGCCTTGATTTCGCCGAATCGATGACGTCCGACAACCTGGTGCTTGGTGTCCACGGACGGCCGACTGCTCGGCTGAGCACGTTGGCCGAGTACCGCTACGGCATCGACCGGCTGGACTGGCTGACCGTGGACCGCCTCGACGCGCTCGATGCTCATACCATCGCACTCGGCGCGTCCATCGAGGTGACGCCCTTCGTGAGTGTCGGCGCAGGCTACGATCACCAGAATCGCCCGGCCGGGGTCACCGTGCATCGCGCCCGCGGGCTGCTCAACTACCGCTTCTGAACGTCTCTCCGTCGGCCGTGCAGCCGTCCGGGCTTGAGGTCACGGGCGTCACCCGAAACGGACGATCCCGCGATTGCTTCGACAAAACCCCCGAGTTTCCCCGGGCACGCGAATTGATGAAGAGGTGTGCGGTCGCGCGGAATCAACGGGATGCGTTAACTCAGGCAGGCGCTGGCATCGCCGCTTCCCGTCGCAAGTCAGTCGATTTCGCGCGGCCATTCGTGTCTGTGAGGCCATGCGAACGGCCGATGAGGGCCGTGCGAACCGCTGATGAGGCGAGGGCCGGCGAACGGCCCAGAGGAATGACATGCAGAACCCGCTGATCAGGCTTCTCGGTTCCGTCACGCTCGCGCTGACGCTCTCGGGCTGCGCGCTGGCCGTGCGCAACACGCAGGTGGCCGATCTCAAATACAACCCGGGCCGCTACTACAACAAGACGGTGGCAATCGACGGCGTCGTGACCAGCGCCTGGGGGGTACCGCTGATGCCGTTCAAGCTCTACAAAGTGGACGACGGAACCGGTGAGGTGACGGTGGTGGCGCAGGACGGCCGCACACCGACGAAGGGGTCGCACGTGCGAGTGAGGGGAAAGGTCAGCGAGGTGGCCACATTCGGCGGCCAGTCGGTCGGTCTGCACCTGCGGCAGACAGACCTCGATTTCAAGCGCCGCTAGTATCGCGTCCCCGTAGTCCTGTGACATTCGGCCGTCGCCCGCTGTGTCAACAAGACTTCGGGGACGCGGACACTAGCGGATGATCCGGCCGTAATCCGAGCTTTTTGCGATCCGGTCGAAGTAGTCGAATGCCGCTCGTGATGCATCCCGGATGGCTGCTTCACCCGCGGCATTGCTCTTGAGGAACGTGGACGTCGCCACGAAGATATACGGCCGGCCCGGCAGGTAGACGATCCCGGCGTCGGCTTGAACCCCGTCCAGCGTTCCCGTCTTGTTGGCGACCGGCACGTCTGCCGGAACGCCGTCTCGAAGCGCGCTCGGTTTCGCTTTCCTGAGAATCGCGACGATGGCGTCGCTGCTCTCCCTGGTCAGGCCCTCACTTCGATAGATGATCGTCAGCAGACGCGCGAGGTCTGCCGGTGATCCCGTATTTTCGTCTCCGCGCCGTGCGGCCTCGAGGTCGATCATCTTCCGCCGCAGCTGAAGACCCTTGATCCCGAGGGAGCCCATGCGCCGCGTGACGTTCTCCATGCCGACCGCATCGATCAGCAGGTTGGTCGCAGTGTTGTCGCTCAGCACCACCATCAGGGTCGCGTAGTCACGCAGCGGCATCGCGGGTGCGGACAGTTCGACCAGCACGCCGTCACCAGCTACCACGTGACGGCGTTCGAGCGGACGCACGTCGTCCAGCTTCAGCCGTCCTTCTTCAGCCTGCTTGAACAGCTCGTAGAGGATCGCCAGCTTGATCGTCGATGCCAGCGGAAAGGTCTCGGAGGCGAGACGCTCGAACCGCTCACCGGACTCGAGGTCGATGACCACGTAACCCAGGACGCCGTCGAGCGCGTCGGCGATCGACGCCAGCTGCTTCCGGGTCTTGTCGCGAAGCTCGTCACGTTTCGCAGGCCCCTGGGCCGACGCCGTGCAGACAGACACGATCACCGCAAGCATTCCGACTCGCAACGACCACCCGACGGATGCGGTCACGCGGTGATTTTCAACGCGACCGCGGTCATGTCGTCGTTCGGCGGAGCGCCGCCGCGCCACTCCTCGACCGCGGCCACCACCGCGTCCACGATCTTCGCCGCAGGCAGGTCGTGGACCGTTTCGACCACCCTGATCAGGCGCTCCGATGTGAACTCCTGACCGGCGTAGTTCATGGCCTCCGAAATACCGTCGGAGCAGAAGACGAAGACGTCGCCGGCGTGGAGCGCGAGGCTGACCTCGTCGTAGGTGCTGCCCTGGAACGAACCGAGGGGCACACCGGGCAGCTCGATCGGGGCACATACGCCGTCCGAGTAGCGGATCGGGTAGGGCAGGCCCGAGTTTCCCATCAGGAGGAACCGGCGCTTCAAATCGAAAACCGCGTAGCAGAGCGTGCAGTAATACTCTTCGAGGCGGCGCTCGTGCAGGATCGTGTTGACCGAGGAGAGCACGCCGGCCGGGCTCGATCGATCCGGCAGGTAGCGGCGCCGGAACGTGCGGCCCCGAACCAGCTCCGCGGCGAAGGCGCTGTATAACGCCGCGGGCACACCCTTGCCGGACACATCACCGACAGTGACCACGAGGGTGTGGGATTCCGGAGAGAGGTAATCGTGGAAGTCCCCCCCGAGCTCGCGGGCCGGTGCGAACGCGGCCGCGACCTCGACCCCCTTGAGGCGCTTCGGTGGTCCGGCCGGCAACAACGCCATCTGCACGCGCTGGGCGAACCGGACCTCTTTCTCGAGCCGTTCCTGGTTGGCGCGGAGCTCTTCGTACAGGTTCGCGTTCTCGATCGCCACCGCTGCCTGACCCGCAAGCAGGGTCAGGATCTCGACGTCCCGCTTCGAGAATGCGTCCGGCTCGGGGCTCTCGAGATCGATGACACCGAGACAGCGATCCTTCAGCAGCAGCGGGATCGCGAGCTCCGACCGCACATCGTCCACGACCTTGATGTAGCGCGGATCCTGCGAGACGTCCGGGACCAGCACCGGCTCGCGGTGGAGGGCGGCGTAGCCGACCAGGCCCTCGCCGAGCGCGATGCGTGGGATGTGAACCGTCTCGCCGTATTTCACGGCGACCTTGATCTCGAGCTGATTCTCGGCGTTCAGGAGGAAGAGTCCAAACGTGCGGTACTCGATCAGCCGTTTCGTGAGCTGCGCAATGCGCGTGAGCAGCTCCTCGACATCGAGGATCGACGCGACGTCGCCGCCGATCTCCGCGAGCGTTTCGAAGGCTTCGGCATCGCGCCGGCTGCGTTCGTAGAGCCGCGCGTTCACCAGGGCCACGGCCACGTGAGCGCCGAACTGACGGACGATCGACACGTCGGACGTGGTGAACTGATCGCGGTTGCGGCTCAGGATATTGAGCGCCCCGATCGGCCGTGATTTGTGCAGGAGGGGAACGACGATCTCGGAATTCATGTCCGGCACGAACTCGACGTAACGGGGATCGGCCTGGAGATCGTTGACCAGGAGCGGCTGCTCACTCGCGACCGCCGCGCCGACCAGGCCCTCACCGAGTTTCAGGCGCAGTGTGCGGCCACCCTCCGGATAGCCGATGGAATACGCACCGCGCAGCTCTCCGCGACGCTCGTCGAGCAGATACACGGCGAATGCTTCGAACGAGATCAGGCGACGAATGAGCTTGGGAATCTTCTGGAGCAGTTCGTCGAGGTCGAGCACGCCCGTGACCTGGCGGCCGAGGTCGAACAACGTGGTGACGAGCTCATGCTCGGAGGCCACTATTTGCCCGGTCGCAGGCGCTTGGTCTGCTGGTGTGCCCTGATTCACTGCGGAGTGTCGTCCTTTACGAAGGGAAGGATAGAATTATACTTACAAACCGGACTGATGGACTTCACTCTCCCCCTCGACTACACCGCGATCGAGCGGATCCTTCCGCACCGGTATCCGTTCCTCCTGGTCGATCGCATCACCGAGTTCGAGCCCGACAAGCGGATCGTCGGTATCAAGAATGTGACGTTGAACGAACGCTACCTCGCGCATCGCGACGGCGAGCGCCCGGTGCTGCCGCCTACCATTCTGACGGAGGCAGTCGCGCAAGTCGGGGCCATCATGATTCTTGCGAAACCGGAAAATCGAGAAAAGCTGATTTACTTCATGGGGATCGAGAAAGTGCGGTATCGCCTGCCGGTGCATCCGGGAGACCAGGTCGTCATCGAAGCGCTCGTGCGGCGGTTGCGGAGCCGCATGGGGCTGCTTCGCGGCATCGCGCGGGTCGACGGCAAGGTCGTCGTCGAAGGCACGATGACGTTCGCGCTCGGCCCGCGCAACGAAGTGCCCCAGGGCGCTTAACGCACGAACAACACCTGCATCCCGAGCTTCACACCGCGCGACCGCGAGCTCACGCCGTGACGTGAGCGTCGCGCGATGGGTCACGGCGAAAAATGGGATGCCATGGAAATCGACCCGCTTGACGAAGGGATCCGCGTCGAAAGACCAGAGCCAGCGTGAGATGACCGCCTCGTGTGCCCTGAGCGCGACCAGCGCTCCCACCAGAAAGATCCGGCAGAGGTAGGACGATGCTCACTCTGTGCAGTTTCTGCTTGCTGAGCTTCGTTCGGATACAGCGTCTGTGCCGCGCCAGCACCGCCCGTAAATCCAACCAGGAACAAGGCTAGCCAGCAGACCACCTGGCTTGGCTGAACCGTGGCACAGCCGTTGCTCTTTGGCTCTACGGTAGTTGCGCGCGGCCGGTGTCCGCGCCAAAGGAGAATTGCAATGCTCGAGACGATCGCCATTATCCTGATCATCCTCTGGCTTCTCGGTATGGTCAGCGGCTACACGATGGGTAATTTCATCTACGTGTTGCTGGTCATCGCCGTCGTGCTCTTCCTCGTACGGATGCTCAGCGGACGCCGGGTCTGAACCTCAGGCGACTCGCGCCCGGTCGCCGGCCGGGCGCGGGGCCAGCGGTGTTGGGCTCCGCAGGAGGGCCGCCGGTCTTCCATCTGACGACCGCCACGCCGGCCAGGACCAGCGCGGCGGCCGTGGCCATCCGTAGGTCGAACGATTCGCCCAGCAGGACGACGCCGAGCGTCACGGCGATCACCGGGTTGATGTACGCATAGAGAGAAACGAACGACACCGGCAGGTGGCGCAACGCGTAGGAATAGGCAACGAAGCCGCCGATCGCACCGAACGTCGACAGATAGAGCAGCGACGCAGCGGTGCGGCTGGTAAAGAACAACTGCTGCCACTCGCCTCGAATGGTCCCGGCAGCGAACATCATCAGC
The DNA here is from genome assembly GCA_013694845.1 of Acidobacteriota bacterium. Classification (GTDB taxonomy): domain Bacteria; phylum Acidobacteriota; class Vicinamibacteria; order Vicinamibacterales; family 2-12-FULL-66-21; genus JACDCA01. The sequence goes on along the minus strand of JACDBQ010000041.1, from coordinate 190 downwards.
CCGCCCGACAGCATCTGCAACGCGGTGGTGCCCAGGATGTGATCGTTGCGCCCTTGTCGCTTGGAGTAAGACGAGCCAAGCGCCCAACCGAGGCACGCGATCCGCAGCGCGATCACACCCGCCAGGAAGCGGCGGTCCGCGCCGCGGTCGAGCGCGAGGTCCGGCCACACGAGCACCAGGATCCCGGCAA
>JACDBQ010000038.1 GCA_013694845.1 Acidobacteriota bacterium | reverse complement strand
AAGCGGACCTCGCCGGACGTCGGTTCGATCAGACGGAGGATGCAGCGTCCCGTGGTGGTCTTTCCGCTGCCGGATTCCCCGACCAGGCCGAACGTTTCGCCCTCGGCAATGCTGAAGGTGACGTCATCGACCGCCCGGACGGACGTCGCCTTGCCGAAGATCCCCTTCTGTCGCGTGAACTCCTTGGTCAGGTTCCGCACGTCGAGCAGCGGCGCAGTCACCGGACGACCCCGGGCGGTTCGACCGCGGGTCCGTGCAGGTAGCACTTGACGGTTCGGGGTGGCTCCGCCGCGTGACCTCCGCGTTCGGCGTTGGCTGAAGCTTGGGCGGGCCGCCGCAGCGTGGACGCAGGCCGGTCAGGCGGAAGAGCGAACACTGTATCTGCGGGATGCGCAACCGGACACGGTTCGAAGCGATTCGGATAACGGGTCACGAACGAACAGCCCGAAGGCAGGGCGCCGAGGGGGGGGACCGTTCCCTGGATGGCGCGCAGCCGCGTGCCGGGCGCGTCGCCGGGAATGGAGTCCAGCAGCCCCCGCGTGTACGGGTGCTTCGGATCAGCGAAGAGCGCCTGCACCGGTGCGTGTTCGACGATCCGTCCGGCGTACATCACCGCTACCCGGTCAGCCATCTCCGCGACGACGCCGAGGTCGTGGGTGATGAGCAGGAGGCCGAGCCCCAGACGTTGCTGCAGCTCCCGCAGCAGCTCGAGAATCTGCGCCTGGATCGTCACGTCGAGTGCCGTCGTCGGTTCGTCGGCGATCAGCAGCTTCGGCTCGCAGGCGAGCGCGAGTGCGATGAGGGCACGCTGGCGCAGGCCACCGGACAGCTGGTGCGGATATTCGTCCACGCGGCGCTGCGGGTCGGGGACGCTGACCGAGGCCAGCAACCCGATCGCGAGTGACCTGGCCGTCCGGCGCGTGGCGCGTCGGTGAATGCGCAGCGTCTCTTCGATCTGATAGCCGATCGTGAAGACCGGATTCAACGCGGTCATCGGCTCCTGGAAGACGAAGCCGATCTCGGCGCCGCGGACGTGCTGCATGTCGCGCTCGCCGAGGTCCATGAGATTGCGACCGTTGAGACGGACGGCTCCCGCGGCGATCCGGCCCGGGGTCTGAACGAGCCGGATGATGGACAGCGCCGTCACCGACTTGCCGCTGCCCGATTCACCCACGAGGCACAGGGTCTCGCCGGCGTCCACCTCGAAGCTGACGTCCATGACGGCCGGGACGAACCGGCCGCCAATGTCGAATCCCGCGGTCAGGCTGTCGACGGCCAGGAGCCGGGGTGCGGGATGCGGAGTGAGGGATGCGTCCGCATCCCGCATCCCGCGCCCCGGATCCCGTCCTTCAGACATCGATCTCTTCGTGTTCGCCGAAGACCGACCGCATGGCGTCGGAAATCTCTCCGACGGTGGCTCGTGCTTCGACGGCCCGCACAATGGGCGGCACCAGGTTCGCGGACCCCGATGCAGCCGTGTGGATGTCGTCGATGGCGGACTGCCAGGCGGCACCGTCGCGTGCCGCGCGGACAGCGTTCACCCGTTCGATCTGCCGCTGTTCCACCGCGGCGTCGATCGTCAGCATGTCGATCGACGATCCGCCGGTCGTGGCGTAGCGGTTTACGCCGACCACGATTGACTCGCCTGATTCGACGCTCTGCTGGGCGCGGTACGCCGACTCCTGGATCTCGCGCTGAATGATGCCGGCCTCGATCGCGTCCAGCGTGCCGCCGGACGCGTCGATGCGAGCGATCAGGGCGCGGGCGCCGGCCTCGATCCGGTTCGTCAGTTCCTCGATGGCATACGCGCCGCCGAACGGGTCCACCGTGTGGGCGACCCCGCTCTCCTGGGCGATGATCTGCTGGGTCCGCAATGCCGTACGGGCGGACTCCTCAGTTGGCAACGCCAGCGCCTCATCGCGGCCGTTGCAGTGCAGCGACTGCGTGCCCCCGATCACCGCGGCGAGTGCCTGCACGGCCACCCGGACGATGTTGTTGTCGGGTTGCTGGGCGGTGAGGGTGCTGCCGGCCGTCTGGGTATGAAAGCGAAGCTGCTGCGCCCGCGGATTGGTGGCCCCGAACCGATCGCGCATGATGCGCGCCCACAGCCGCCGGGCCGCCCGGAACTTGGCGACTTCTTCCAGAAAATCGTTATGCGCATTGAAGAAGAACGACAAGCGCTGACCGAAGGCGTTCACCTCGAGCCCCGCCGCCCGCGCGGCGTCGACATAGGCGATCGCGTTGGCAAATGTGAAGGCCACCTCCTGGACGGCGGTGGCGCCCGCCTCGCGGATATGGTACCCGCTGATCGAAATCGTGTTCCAGTTGGGTAACTCGCGCTCGCAGTAGGCGAAGATGTCGGTGACGATCCGAAGTGATGGGCGAGGTGGATAGATGTAGGTGCCGCGCGCCACGTATTCCTTGAGGATGTCGTTCTGGATCGTGCCCGACAGCGCCGTGGCCGCCACCCCCTGCCGCCGCGCGACCCCGATATAGAGCGCGAGCAGGATGATGGCGGTGGCGTTGATCGTCATCGACGTCGACACGCGGTCGAGCGGGATCGCGTCGAACAGGTCGGCCATGTCTTCGATGGAATCGATGGCGACGCCCACGCGTCCGACTTCGCCCGCCGCGAGCGGATGATCGGAGTCGTAGCCCATTTGCGTGGGAAGATCGAACGCGACGCTGAGCCCCGACACACCCTGGCCGAGCAGATACCGGTAACGGCCGTTCGACTCGGCTGCCGTGCCGAACCCGGCGTATTGGCGCATGGTCCAGAGCCGGCCCCGGTACATGGTGGTCTGGATGCCGCGGGTGAACGGGAACTGGCCCGAAAACCCTAGCTCAACCGATGGGTCCCAGCCGGTCAACGTTCCGGGATCCCTGAACAGCCGGTCAGGTGGCATGGTCGCGGTCATTGTAACAACTTGGTGTGGTCCGCCGGCTCACCCCAACATCTTGCGGCCAAGCCATTGACACTCAGCCGGAGGACTTCTACAATAGCCATGCGCTCCCTCGCTGCAAATCCTTCATATGAACAGCTTTGGCACCCGAGCCCTGCCGCCGATCCCGGGCAGCGACGGTTCGGGCAACGCCCCGGTTTGCCAGTCCCGGCGGCGGTAAGGAGGTCCCGTATGGATGACGTCGTGAACCGGTTAGCCCGTGAGCTATCCGACGCCATTAGTGCCGCCGTCGCCGATGATGCCCGGGTGGAAGCCGCCCGCGAGCGAGCCCGGGCTGCCGGGTTCGAGATGAAAGTGACGCTCGAAGCCGTCATTGGATTCATGAATCGCTCGAATTCGACCGCGCTCGCCAAGATCGGGGCCGTGGTCAAGACCGCCCGGGCGCACGATCGCGCCTCTTTCGATATCAGCGCCAACGACAAACGGTTCCTGCGATCGCTGCGGATCGCGGCAGACGAGGCGCAGGAAAAAGAAGTCGAGTAGGGTCCCTCACCACCGCCCACGCGTCGTGGTCCCTGGCGACCGTCAGTTCTCGATCAAGCTGGCGCCCGTCATCTCGGGGGCGCCAGTCATTTCCAGTAATTCCAGGATCGTCGGCGCCACATCCCTGAGGCTGCCGTCCCTCAGCCTGCGTCCGACCTGCCGGTCATCGCACAGGATCACCGGGACCGGATTCGCCGTGTGGGCCGTGTGCGGTGCGTTCAGTGCCGTGTCCCACATCTGCTCGGCATTACCGTGGTCGGCGGTGATGAGCGCCACGCCGTCCACTCTCTGCAGCGCGGTCAGCATGTGGCCGAGACACTGGTCGAGCGTCTCGACGGCCAGAATCGTCGCTTCGAGACTGCCGGTGTGACCGACCATGTCGGCATTCGCGAAGTTGCAGATGATGACGTCGTGCTTCTGCCCCTCGATGTCGTCAACCAGCGCGTCGGTGATCCCGAGCGCGCTCATCCGGGGAGCCAGGTCGTAGGTCGCGACCTTTTGCGATGGCACGAGAATCCGCTCTTCCCCGCGGTACGGTTCCTCCCGCCCACAGTTGAAGAAGTAGGTGACGTGGGCATACTTCTCGGTCTCGGCAAGCCGCAGATTGGTGCGGCCCCCCGCTTCGAGAACGTCCGCCAGGTTCCCCGATAGCGACACCGGGTCGAAGACCACCGGAAACGTGAACGTCCGGTCGTACTCCGTCATCGTCGTGTAATGGACCGCGGGCCGCGCGCGCCGCGCGAAGCCTTCGAAGTCGTCGACCGCCAGGGCCCGCGTGATCTGACGCGAGCGGTCTGCTCTGAAATTGAAGAACACGACCGAGTCGCCGTCACGAACCGGTCCGATCGGCGTTTCGTCAGGATCGACGATGACGACGGGCTTGACGAATTCGTCGGTGACGCCCTCGGCATGTGACCGCTGGACCGCGTCGAGCGCGCTGCGGCCCGTCCTGCCGGCGATCCCACCGACGAACGCGTCGTAGGCGAGCTTCGTCCGCTCCCATCGCTGGTCACGGTCCATCGCGTGGTATCGGCCCACGACGGTGGCGATCTGCCCACCGGTCCGGTGAAGGACCCCCTCGAGTTGCGGGATGTAGCGCGCACTCCCGACCGGCGATGAATCGCGCCCATCGGTGATCGCGTGAACGAACACCCGCGGTACTTTACCCGCCGCCGCGACCTCGAGCAGCGCGTGCAGATGCCGCTGATGGCTGTGGACACCTCCGTCGGAGACGAGCCCGATGAAGTGGAGCGCGTGCGCTCCTGCCGCGCAACGAGAGAAGGCGCGGTCGAGGGGCGCGTTGGTTGCGAGATCCCCGTCCCGGATCGCTTTATCGATGCGGGTCAGATCCTGGTACACGACCCGACCCGCCCCCATATTCGTGTGCCCGACTTCGGAGTTGCCCATCTGGCCGGCGGGTAACCCGACCGCTTCTCCCGACGCGATCAGTCGTGCGTGGGGATATCTCGCGAGCAGGGCGTCGTATACCGGCGTGCGCGCCAGCGCAATCGCATTGTGTTCCCGCTCGGCCCGGATACCGAAGCCGTCGAGGACGAGGAGGACCAGGGGTCGAGTCGCCACTTACAGCTTCCCGCGAAGCGCAGCCGTCCCGGCATACCGCGCCCTGGATCCGAGCTCCTCCTCGATCCGCAGCAGCCGGTTGTACTTCGCCACGCGGTCGCTGCGGCTTGCGGACCCGGTCTTGATCTGCCCCGCAGCGGTGCCGACGGCCAGATCGGCGATCGTCGTGTCTTCCGTCTCGCCCGAGCGATGCGAAATGATGGAGGCGTAGTTCGCATCGGCGGCCATCGTCATCGCCTCCAGTGTTTCGGTGATGGTGCCGATCTGGTTCAATTTGATCAGGATGGCGTTGCCGACCCCTTCGCTGATACCGCGTTTCAGGATGTCAGGGTTCGTCACGAACACGTCGTCCCCCACGACCTGTACCCGCGACCCGATGGCGCGGGTCAACGCGGCCCAGCCCTCCCAGTCCCCTTCCGCGACACCGTCCTCGATCGAGATGATCGGGTACTGCCGCACCCAGTCCTCGTAGAGCGCCACCATCTCGTCGGAGGACCGGGCCGTATCGGCCGACTTCTTGAACTCGTAGGTGCGCGTCTGCTCGTTCCACAGTTCACTAGCCGCGACGTCGAGAGCCAGGTAGACCTCCTGCCCGGCCTGGTATCCCGCCTGGGTGACGGCTTCCATTACCAGGTCGAGCGCTTCGCGATTCGACGAGAGGCTGGGCGCGAATCCGCCTTCGTCACCGACCCCTGTCGAGTAGCCCTTCTTCTTGAGAATCGACCGCAGCGCGTGGAAGATCTCGACCCCGACACGCAGCCCTTCGGCGAAGGTGGGCGCCGCGACCGGCATCACCATGAACTCCTGGAAATCGACGCTGCTGTCGGCGTGCGCGCCGCCATTCAGAATGTTCAACATGGGCACGGGCAGGCTGACGTCAACACCGGAGCCGTAGAGGGTCGCCACATGAGCGTAGAGGGGCACGCCGGCGGCGTTCGCCACGGCACGCGCGAGCGCCATCGAGACCCCGAGTGTCGCATTGGCGCCGAGACGTGCCTTGTTCGGGGTCCCGTCCAGCTCGATCATGAATCGATCGATGGCAGCCTGCCGGGCATCGCGACCGGCGAGTGCCCGGGCGAGCTCCGTGTTGATGTTCGCGACAGCGTTGGCGACCCCCTTTCCGAGATAGCGCTTCGGGTCGCCGTCCCGAAGCTCGAGTGCCTCGCGCTGACCGGTCGACGCGCCGGACGGGACGGCCGCCCGTCCGGTCATGCCGTTCTCGAGAGTGACCTCGGCTTCCACCGTCGGGTTTCCGCGTGAATCGAGCACCTCACGGCCATGCACGCTCGTGATCTTGAACACCAGATCTCCTTGTCGGCAAGACGAATGGGGAAGGGGTCCCGCGGGCGTGGGCTAGGGTTCGGATCCTCTCGTGTCGAACTCTTCTTCGATCCGCAGCGCTTCGTCGCTGATCTCCCCGATGAACGGTTCATCGTCGGTCGTCACGACGACGATGCCACTGTCGGTGACCGTGTGGCGGCGACGGTCCTCGTCGCGATTCCACCCGATCTGGGCTCCGCGCGGAATGAATACGTCGCGATCGACGATCGCGCGGCGGACCCGCGCGTGCCGTCCGACGCGAACCCCGGGCATCAGGATGCTCTGTTCGATCTCCGAGAAGCTGTGCACGCGCACGTTGGGGCACAGGACGCTGCCGGCGACCGTGCTGCCCGACACGATGCAGCCGGCGGAGATGATCGAGTCGAGCGCCTGTCCGCACCGGCGTCCCTCATCGGCGAACACGAACTTCGCCGGCGGCGCCTGCACCTGGTGCGTACGCAGCGGCCACTCGGGGTCGTAGAGGTTGAAATCCGGGTTGACGTGACACAAGTCCATGTTCGCTTCGAAGTAGGCGTCGAGCGTGCCGATGTCGCGCCAGTATGTGGACGCCTTCTTGTTCTCGTCATAGAACCGGTAGGCGTAGACCGACGTCTTCGAGATCAGTGACGGGAGGATATCCTTCCCGAAATCGTGGGTCGAGGGGTGCCGCGCGTCCTCTTCCAGCGCCGGTACCAGGGTCTCCATGTCGAAGATGTAGATGCCCATCGACGCGAGCACCTGGCCGCCGGGCTGCAGGTGCTTCGGCTTCTCGAGAAAACCGGTGATCTGGTCCTGGTCATCGGTCTGGAGCACACCGAAGCGATGGGCTTCTTCCGTCGGGACCTCGATCACCGCGATGGTCGCGCCGGCCCGTCGCTCCTTGTGAACGCGCAGCATCTTCGCGTAATCCATCTTGTAAACGTGATCCCCCGACAACACGATCAGGTAGCGAGGGCTCTCGCGGAGAATCGAATACAGGTTCTGATAAACGGCGTCGGCGGTGCCCAGGTACCAGTGCTCGCCGACCCGCTTCTGAGGGCTGAGGATCTCCACGAACTCCCCGAGCTCGTCGGCGACCACACTCCATCCCATGCGGATGTGCCGGCTGAGAGAGAGCGACTTGTATTGCAGCGCGATGAAGATCCGCCGCAGACCGGCGTTGATGCAGTTGCTGAGGGTGAAGTCGATGATCCGATAGGGTCCGCCGAAATACACCGCCGGCTTGGCGCGCTCCTTCGTCAGCGGGTACAGGCGTTCGCCGACGCCCCCCGCCAGCACCATCACGACTACGTCGTCGAGCACACGTCCCTCAGCGTTTCAGTACGACGCGCGCGGGCGCGCCATCGCCGCCGGCGATCAGCAGCGGCAGACAATACATCTCGTACATGCCGGGCTCCGCGTCGGCTAGGTTGAGTCCTTCGATGATGATGATGGCGTTCGAGAGCAGGGTCCGGTGCGCGGGCGCTCCGGCCTTCTTGAACTGTTCGATCGACAAGTAGTCGATACCCACGACCTTGACGCCCTGTTCCACCAGACAGCGCGCACCGGCTTCGGTGAGGTAGGCATAGTCCTCGTGGAAAACCTCGCTGTTCCAGAGGGCGGAATTGGGCGTCTTGAACAGCACTCGGAGATCTTCCCGCAGTCCGGCGGCCACCAGATCATCGGCGGTGATCGGTCCGCGCTTGTTGATCTCGACGACGCGCGCTCGCCCGATCAGCAGGTTG
>JACDBQ010000935.1 GCA_013694845.1 Acidobacteriota bacterium | reverse complement strand
CGACAGCGTCGGCGGCGGTCTCCGGGGTGATCCGTCCGACCACGCGCGATGCGAAGAGGACGACGGTGTACGGGCGGCGCTGGGGGATGTGGCTGCTGCCCTGGAAGACCTGCTCGCAGAGCCAGGCGAAATCCAACGGTTCGCCTTCGGCGAGCGGTCCGGGCGGGGCCGGGTTCTGATTGGTGTCCGCGAGCACGGCGCGCCAGAACAATGGCGTGCCCGGTAACACGGGCCTCCCGCTGCCGTCCACGTTCAGGTCGGCGACCAGCAGCGCCGGGTCCAGCGCAGGTCGCCAGAACGTACGTTCCTCGATTTGCCACTGGCCGGCAACACGGTCGAACACGGCGTACAACCGGCGCGCGGCGGCAATCCGCGTTGCCGGGTCGGGCGATCCGAGGTTCAGCGCAAACGCCGTCCGGGCAGGCCTCAATTGCGACATGGCGCCGAAGAAGTAGGCCAGCCGGCCTTCGCGCTGTGCGACGAGGGCTCGAATGAAGTCGGCAGGTCGATCGGGGCGCCGCCCCACGAGCGCCTCCCACACCGGCGCCGCGACTTCACCGCCAGGAACCAGAGCCACGCCGCGGGCGACACGCAGGGCAGGCGCGGCGACCAGGAATGCCGCCGGATACCGGGTGGCCAGTTCGGCGACGAGGGCGGGTTCGGTGCCGAGCCAGGCGCGCGTGCCCTCGTCGAGCGACAGCAGACCGTAGTAGAAGAGCGACGCGCTACGGGAGCGCAGGATCTCGGCGACAAGGGTTTCCGGCGTCGCACGGCCTCCGAACACGACGTCGATCCAGATCTGTGTCGCGAGTGGCAGAGGCAGCGTCTCCCCGGCGGCAGACTGATTGCCGCTCGAGACTTCGAGGTGGGTGAGCAGCGGCCGGAGAAAACTATCGCGGTGGCTGCGGCCGGACGGGCCAGCGTCAGCTCGCCGAATGATCTCGATCAGGAATTGACTGCGGTCGGGCTCGGCGCGGTCGCCGACCGCAACGAGCGCCGCTCGAAGGCCGCCCGGCAGCGGCATTACGGCCAGCCTTCCCTGGACGTCGGCGTTTTGGGCGCGCGCGGGCACGGCGAGCAGGGTCGCCCCTGTCATCACGGCGTGAAAAACGGCGAGGAGGCGAACGCGCAGCACGTGCCTACTTTCATTCGAACGCACCGCACCGCGGCCCCGGAGTGCTTCCGGCCCGGTTGCGGCGGGTGGCGCGGAGGGTCCCTTTGCCGCTATTCTGCACCCGGCCACCAAAAACACAACGTCAATCTGGCTTTCCGTGGCGAACTCCAGTGCGGATTCAGTTGTGGTCGTCGTCGGGAGTCGAGGGACAGGCCGCCGACCCGCAGCCGGCTGGGAGTGACCACACGGTCCTGGCGTACCGCTGCTCGAACTGCGCGATGATCGCGCGCGCCTCGCCGGTGCGTCCTGCCTGCGCGTAGGCGTGACCAAGGTTTCCGCTGGGACGACCCATGGGTTGGTATGCCTGGATCGCTTCGTCGAGCCGTCCCAGCCCCTGGTAGTTGAGCCCAAGGCTGTGATGGGCCGCGAGGTGGCTGGGATCGAGGTCGAGTGCTTTTCGCGCCTGCGGGATCGCTTGCTCGTAGCGGCCACCAAAACGGAGAGCGGATGCAACAGCCATGACCGCGCGGGGGGACAGCGGGTCCACTGATTCTGCGACCCGTGCCTGGGCAAGGGCCTCATCGTTGTCGCCCGCGGAGCGACAGCCAGCGCGCGTACTGCTGGCGAGCGACGACATTACTGGGGCCCAGAAGGACGATGATCCCGCTCAAGCACTCGAGCGGAGAAAAGAAGTGAGCCTTGGGCGTGCTCGAGCCATCGCTCGGCGCTACCGCTTGTTCGGTGCCCCCAGCCCTTCTACCGTCTCATGCTCCAGGACTTCAGACCAGCGCCCGTCCTTCTGAATGTAAACGCCCGATCCGACGCCGTGAAACGCCGGGCCCTTTCCCATCGGGTACACGCGTCACTTGAAATCGGTGATCGCCACCCGACCCGCCACCTCTCGGACACGGAGGTCGTCGATATCCATTCGAACGTTTGCAAACTGCTGGAACGTTTCAGCGAACCGCTTCCTGACGCTCTCCTGCCCTCGCAACCATCCGGTGGGGGTATACATCTCGATGTCGGGCGCGAACTGTTTCATGAACAAGTCGAGGTCGTGGGCATTGAACGCCGCAATGCCGGACATGAAGAACTCCTCGACCGGATGCTTCGGAACCGACGTCTGGCCGGCCCAGCCGCCGAAAGTTAATAACAGCGTCAGGGCGATCTCGCAAACCATGGGAGTTTCTCCGTGTGCCGGTATTGCAAAACTGGAACCCTGTTCGTATTATGAATACGTTGTATGTTTAATATATTTGAACATGCGAGCATCCCGTGACCCATTCACCGCGCCCCTCTCGTCTCGCCCGCTGGATCCTGGCACGCGTGCTCCCCGCCGACGTGCGCGCCGACGTCGCGGGGGATCTCGAAGAGATGTTTCATCGCCGCTGTGAACGCGACGGCAGGTCGCGCGCGCAGCGCTGGTATTGGCGTCAGAGCGGATCCTTCTTCATTCACTTTCTCGCCGAGCGCGGGAAACGCGAATCCTTCGGGCATCACGCCGACGACCGCCGCTGCCCGCCGAGAGGCGCTGCTGGCGGTTGTTCGTCGCGGCATCCCAGGTCCCGATCGACACGACGCGATCTCCTTCTTCCAGCGGAACCGCCCTGCAGTCGTGTGTGGACTCCACGCGGTGGCCTTCACCGCCGGAACCACACCCACAATGGCGGCGGCAAGCGCTGGCAGGCGTCGCCGCTCTCGTTGGCATCGGCCTCGTGGCGTTCGGATTCCGGCAGCTGCACGACGATGCGACGGCGGCGGCCATGTTTCATGCCTGGACGGCGTCGTGCCGGATTTTTCGGGCGCCGGGGCCCTCGAGGTGGATCGAGTAAGCCGGCTGTATCACGCGGCGGAGCCGGGGGACCTGTCCGCCGCGATGCTCGCGGTGGGCGTGCGCGGAATCGGCGTTCGCCAGCAGGCTTCGAGAGGTCAGCGCCGCGGTGGATCCGAGCCTTCAGCTCCGCACGGTGTCGAGCGCGGAAGACGCCATGAAACGGGAGCAGGGGGTCATGCGGCTGATCGGGGTGACGTTGGCGGCAGTCATGCTGAGCGTGATCGTGCTGTCGGCAGCCGGCATCTACGCGCTGATGTCGTTCACCGTCACGCGCCGCGAAGACTTCCAGGTCCGCCCCTCACCAGCCCCTCTGACATGCGCCAGATTGCCTGGCGCTGGTTGTTGGTTTCGCCGCCGCGTGGCACAGCTCATGCCTGCTGAATCACCATCATGAAAGACATCTTCGCAGCGGAAGCTGCGTCACACACCCCTGCACGGCAGCCAGGGCAGAGTCAGTGGAAACTCTTCCGGTCCGGGCGCGAGCCGATTCAGGCTCTGCTGGTGCAACTTGACGAGGGCGCCGAGTTGCACCTGGTCGTCGGCACTCACGTCCGAAAGCGCCTCAACTTTCCAGGCACGACCGCGGCTCAATACGTCGCGAAGCTGCGAATGCGGCTGGAATTGCGCGGGTTCGAGGATCGGCGACAACCAAAACGGGTCCCGTCGGAAGCCTGCCTGGTCGGTAGCGCAGACACCGGCGAGACCTAGTGACCCAACGGCGGGTGATGCGATACGGGTCAACGGCACGTGGCGTCAATCGTGCTTCTTTCCAGGGCAATGCCGACGAGCCTCGTGCAACCACAACCGTTGCCTCCACGGAAAGTCATCCTCCTCGCCGAAGACTCGCCCGATGTCCGGGAGATGTATCGACTCTGGATGGAACTCTCGGATTTTGGTGTCATCGAGGCAGTCGACGGGATGGAAGCAATCACCCTGACGCACCGCCACCACCCGGATGTCGTGGTGATGGATCTGTCGATGCCTCGGCTGGATGGCTGGGAAGCGTGCCGGCGGCTGAAGGCGGATCCCGACACGCGGCACATTCCAATTCTCGCGGTAAGTGCGCACGGGTACAGAGACGCGAGGCGTCGGGCCCTGGAAGCGGGATGCGATCAATTCGTCGAGAAGCCGTGCACCCCAGAAACGCTCGAGGCGTGTTTACGCGACCTGCTGTCGAAGCGACCCGACATCTCGGCGTGAGCACGACGCCGATCGGGGCGTGAGGACTCTGGCCGTGCCTCTCGGAGTTCGACGACCTCCCTGCCGCTTGGCTGCCAACCGCGTCAGCCCATGAAGCCGAGGTTTGACGTCGCGAACCGCCCGATATTTGGGAACACGATCGGAATGTCAGAGGCGTTGACGCCATACCAGGAGGCAAGCGTCGCGGCGTACTGCTCGACCGACGCCGTCGGAATCCAGCGGCCTCGGTTGTCGGTGTCGTTGGGTCCGCTGAGTTGCAGGACGGGAAACACCGACTCGTTCGGCCCCGGTACGCCATAGAAATCGC
>JACDBQ010000932.1 GCA_013694845.1 Acidobacteriota bacterium | reverse complement strand
CCCCGCACCCCCGGGACCCCGCCCCGTTTAGCAGTCCCCCGGGGCGAGTGCTTGACAGTCCTGGCGCGCTCCAGTAGATTAGCAGTCGAACGCGGTGAGTGCTATCGGTAGGCGGCACCTGAGGCTTATTGCTAAGCTTTTCGCTCGTTCAAACCCTAACCAACAGTTTTCACTGGAGTGACGCGCAGTATGGCAGCCACGAAGTCCGCAGTCGGAATCCGTCCTCTGCACGACCGGGTAATCGTGCAGCGAATTGAAGAAGGCGAACAGAAGGTCGGTGGGATCATCATCCCCGACTCCGCCAAAGAGAAGCCTCAGCAGGGCAAGGTCATCGCCGTCGGGAAGGGCAAGGTCGAGAAGGATGGCAAGGTCACGCCGCTCGACGTCAAGGAAGGCGACACCATTCTGTTCGGCAAGTACTCCGGGCAGGAGATCAAGCTCGAGGGTCAGGAGTACCTGATCATGCGCGAGGAAGAGATCCTCGGCGTCATCACTACGTAGCTAGCAGCTCTCAGCGGTCAGCTCTCAGCGCAGCCTGGGAGCCGGCGCTGGTGCACGGTTTCAAGACGGGTAACTGATGGCTGACAGCTGAAGGCTGACAGCTGACAACGGAGACATAGAGAGATATGGCAAAGCAGATTATTTACGGCGAGGAGTCGCGACAGGCCATCCTGCGCGGCGTGAACCAGCTCGCCAACGCCGTCAAGGTCACGCTCGGTCCCAAGGGCCGCAACGTCGTCCTCGACAAGAAGTTCGGCTCCCCCACGATCACCAAGGACGGCGTGACCGTCGCCAAGGAGATCGACCTGAAGGATCCGCTCGAGAACATGGGCGCGCAGATGGTGCGGGAAGTGGCGAGCAAGACGTCCGATATCGCCGGTGACGGCACCACGACCGCGACCGTGCTTGCGCAGGCGATCTTCCGCGAAGGCGCGAAGAACGTCGTGGCCGGGGCGAACCCGATGGAGCTGAAGCGCGGGATCGAGCGCGCCGTCGAAGCCGTCGTCGCCGAGCTGAAGAAGCTCTCCAAGCCGGTCTCCGGCACAATGATCGCCCAGGTCGGGACGATCTCGGCGAACAGCGACGAGACGATCGGGAAGATCATCGCCGAAGCGATGGACAAGGTCGGCAAGGACGGCGTCATCACCGTCGAGGAAGCGAAGTCGATGGAGACGTCGCTCGAAGTGGTCGAGGGCATGCAGTTCGACCGCGGCTACCTTTCGCCCTACTTCGTGACCGATCCGGAGCGGATGGAAGTGGTCGTCGAGAATCCCGTCATCCTGATCCACGAGAAGAAGATCAGCTCGATGAAGGATCTTCTGCCGCTACTCGAGCAGGTCGCTCGCGCGGGCCGTCCGCTCGTGATCATCGCGGAAGACGTCGACGGTGAGGCGCTCGCGACCCTGGTCGTGAACAAGCTCCGCGGCACGCTGCAGGCGGCGGCCGTGAAGGCGCCCGGCTTCGGCGACCGCCGCAAGGCCATGCTCGAGGACATCGCCGTCCTCACCGGCGGCCGTTCGTTGACCGAGGATCTCGGGATCAAGCTCGAGAACATCAAGCTCGAGGACCTCGGTAAGGCGAAGAAGGTCACGATCGACAAGGACAACACGACGATCGTCGAAGGCGGCGGCGCCCAGACCGCGATCGAAGGCCGGGTGAAGCAGATCCGCACGCAGGTCGACGAGACCACGTCGGACTACGACCGCGAGAAGCTCCAGGAACGCCTGGCGAAGCTCGTCGGCGGCGTCGCGGTGATCAAGGTCGGCGCGGCCACCGAGACCGAGATGAAGGAGAAGAAGGCCCGCGTCGAAGACGCGATGCACGCCACCAAGGCGGCGGTCGAAGAGGGCATCGTCCCGGGTGGCGGCGTGGCCCTGATCCGCGCGAGCAAGGCGCTCGACTCGCTGAAGCTCGAAGGTGACCAGGCCGTCGGCGTCGCCCTGATCCGCAAGGCGATCGAAGAGCCGCTCCGCTGGATCGCGACCAACGCGGGCCAGGAAGGCTCGATCGTCGTCCAGAAGGTGAAGGACGCCAAGGGTGAGGACGGCTACAACGCCTCGACCGACAAGTACGAGAACCTGGTCTCGGCGGGCGTCATCGATCCGGTCAAGGTCGTCCGGACCGCACTGCAGAACGCCTCCTCGATCGCGTCCCTGCTGCTCACCACCGAGGCGCTCGTCAGCGAGATCCCGGAAGAGAAGAAGGAAGGCGGCGGCGGCGGAATGCCCGGCGGCGGGGGCATGGGCGGCATGTACTAATTGGCGATTGCCGACTGGCGATTGCCGATCGACGACATGTCGATTGGCGATTGCTGATTGGAGTCACGCTGAGGCCGGCCGGGACACTTCCCGGCCGGTTTTTTTTGCATTCAACGACTGGCGTTGTTACGCGCCTATGTACCCTGCGCTGGTGGAAGTCGACTCCGATAACTCGGGTCAGACGGGCGCGTCTGGACCGGCTAACGGGATCACCGTGTCTCGCAACAGCACGGCCAACATCATCAACAATACGATCCAGCACAACCCCTCCAGCGGGATCCAGTTGCAGCACAACTCGAGCGCTCAAATCGGGTTCGCAGGCCCTCCTGGCAACAGGGTCAGCGCGCCCAACACGATTGAGAACAATGGAGGGCCGGGGATTTCAGCCTGCACCATCACCGGCAATGCAGGCGACGGCATCCGGGGGATGAGGAATGCCGGAGTCGCCCTGGGGACCGATGCGACGGGCGCGACGCCTCAGTTCGATGACGATACCAACATGGGGACCAACGGCGGCTTCGGCGTCCGCTGTCGCCTCGACGGTTTTGTGGACGGTCGCCTGGGAACCCTGACCGGAGTGGCGGGAGGCAAGAGCTTCGCCGAGAGTTGTGTGGACAGCGTGCTGCCGTAGTGAGCGCAGTCGCCCAAGGCCGGCTGGGAGAAATCCCCGCCGGCCTTCCATTTCGAAAGCGGGCAATCTGATTGTCGAGTCTCGATGAAGGAGCGGGAAGGTGTCCAGAAACGCCCCACAGACGATAGCAACTGTCTTGAAAGTCAAGCGGGCACCTCCGCGCTCTGCAGCCACGTGGTGTTCGTCCGCCTCATGGCGTTGAGGATCGTGAGCAGCTTGCGCATGCAGGCGATAAGCGCGACGTTCTTCGGCTTGCCGGCCGTCACGAGGCGCCCGTAGAACGCGCGAATGACCGGGTTGCGCCGGGTCGCCACGAGGGTCCCCATGTACAGCACCGCCCGCACCGGCGCCCGGCCACCCCAGACGGTCC
>JACDBQ010000928.1 GCA_013694845.1 Acidobacteriota bacterium | reverse complement strand
GGCGAAGGCTTGGGCGCGGGCTTCTCGGGCACCGGCGACGGCGCCGCGGCCGGACGGACAGCGGAGAGCTCCAGAAATTCGCCGGCGAGAAGCCGCAGGTCGGCGAGCCCGTTCTTTTCAGCCTCTGGCAAGCTGTCGATGAGCTGCACCGCGCGACCAAATCCCGCGTGCGCCACCTCCCGATTCTTGGTCTCGTACGCTGCCTTGGCATCGACGTAGGTACGCTTCGCGATGTCGGGCAACAGCTTGGTCCGCACCCCGGCGAACAGGTTCTGCATACGGGGGGACGTCTCCCCCGCCGGGGGGAAGAACGTCGGATGGTCGCGAACCAGCCGTTCGACAGCGGCGACCGCTTCCTCTTCGCGACCGAGCGCCAGCAGGCAGAGCGCGCGATACTGCTCGATGTCCGTTCTGACCGGCGCGCCGTTCACCGCGGGCATTGCCGCAAGCGCTTCTTCGTACGCAGCCGCGACGTAGAGGGTCCGAACGCGATCGATGTCGCCCGCTACCTGGGCCAGGTCGAGGACGCGCTCGATCCCCTGCGCAGCGTTCCCGACGCTGTGGATGAGGAGAAAAACCAGGGCAATAGCGAAGGGGCTTCTGGATTTCATGAGCCGGGCTTTCTCATATCCACCGACACGCGCGCAGGCGCCGTCATCGTAACCACGATCGACTGTCGACGCTCGCCTAATTCGGGATGCCGGAGGACAACTTCGTGGGTTCCCAGTCGCACGAGGTGATTGCCGATCGGGGTTTCGCCGATTCGCTTGCCGTCGATCCAGGCTTCCGCCCACGGAACGGCGTTGATGCTGAGGGGCGCGCTCGGCAGATCCACGTTGAGGTTCGAGCTGGCACCGGCTGTCACCTGGACGACGCGCCGCACCGAGAATCCGAGGCTTTCGTTGGTCAGGTGCAACTCATGCTTGCCGACCGGCAACATGATTCTGGCTGACTGACTCGTGCCGATGACGTCGGTCCCGCTCGAAACCTGGAGCGGCACGGATGCTTTCACCGTCAACCATCCCGCCGCCGGACCCACGGATTTCGGCGTGCTGGCGGTAATCATGACGCTGGCGGTTTCTCCGGCTGCGATCTCGACCTTCCGCTCGATTGTTCCACTGGTGCCGGCCACCTGCACCTTGTGAACTCCGGCCTCGAGGGCGCTAAGGGTCAAAGGAGAGACGCCGCGAGATACGCCATCCACGGTCACCCGCAGTCTAGAGGGCTCGGTGGTGATCCGGAGAGACGCCTCGGCCGGCCCGACAGCTGCCGGGGAATCGAACTGGACGTAATGCACCATCACCGCGCCCGCCCGCGTCGTCGCGTTCAGGATCTTTCGGCGCCCGTCGAGCACGAGCTCAAACGAGTGCTGACCGGGCGGAACCGAGAGCGTCAACGGAGTCTTGCCACGGGAGGCGCCCTCCGAGAGGATCTCAGCGCCGGCCGGTTCGGACTCGATGGTCAGGGATGCCGAGGCCGCCTGTGGCTTGAAAGGCGACCAGGTCCGGAGGGCGTAACCGCTAAGGCCGGCGACGGCCAGGACGGCCAGAGCGATGATAACGAGACCGCCCTTTGTTCGCCACCGGGCGAGGGGATCCGAGTTCCAGCCTGCGGTTGGAGATCGCTCCGGGCCGAAGGCATCCAGGGAGTCCGCCGTCGGCGGCGGGCTGGACGAATTGGCTCCGCTATACCACCAGGACTTCAAAGCGGGCAGATTGAGCATGGCGAACAGTTCGATCCCATGAAGGGACCGTTGAGTCGAACCGAACAAACCCAAGGTTTAGGAGGAGTGACGGAAGACCCGCCGAAGCTCATTCGGCGAGATCCGTACCAACCAAATTCGTAAGTTAATCTACACGATGGTGACTAATGCTGTCGGGATGTAATGGATAAGTCTCTCGAATAGCCGACTTTTGTCAACACTATTATTCGAACTACATGGTGCTGAAGAGTGCTCCATGGTCCTTCCATTCACCATTCACCATTCACCGTCCGCTGAGGACGAGCCAACCGGCCCAGGCGGCCGGGGCGTGGCCGGCGGCGGTGTCGCGGACCCCCGCGCGGGCGGCGTGGAGCGCGTCAACGGCGGACTTTCCTGCTCTCAGCTGCTCATAATACTTCACCACGATCTCGGCGGACGCTGCCTCCTCGCCTCCCCACCTCTTCAGGATCAGCGTCGTCGCACCCGCAGCACGCCACGCCCAATGCACCGGGGCGACCGCGGCGGCCGCATCCCGCTTCGACAACGTCGCGGGATCTGAGAACATCACGACGGACGCGAGCGGCTCCAGGGTGAAGAGCTCGCGCACCTCGAGCTCCGACCCGGGCACGGACTCGGCGCCTGGTGAGCCGTCGGCCAATAGAATCGGTGAGAACAGGGGACCGCTGCTGTTCACACGGAACGGCGCGGCGACGTGCAGAGCGCCCGGCGTCCCCCCACCTCGTGCTGCCACCGTCGCCACAAGCTTCGCCTTCGTCGCCTCTGGTCCAGTGAGCAGAATCACCGGAGGGTCGCGCAAGCCGTCCGAGATCCGGGCGATCTCGCCGGCCACGGACTCTTGTGCGCGGATCACCCACGATGGCGCCGTGCCCTTCAGGTTCTCGACGACTTGCAACGGAACGTCAGGCGAGTGGACGGCGATGACGGGAATCTCGGGATCTCTGGCCGGCGCGTCGGGGAGTCCCGCCGCTGCCGTCACCGAGGTGGCGTAGGTGACGACCGCGCGATCCGCAAGGTACTCGGTGCCAATGGGCATTGCTTCAAACGGGACCCGCCAGAGCACATCGTCTGGGATGACAATGATGGACTTCGCGGCAGTGAGACGCTCGACGGCATCTTTCGGCAGGACTTGGAAGAGCTCGGCGCTGACCTTCCTCCACTCCTCGACGTTCGACAGAGACTTTCCCTCAAGCGCGCGCGCGATGCGCTCGGCAAGCGCCTGACGTTCGATCGCGACGGCGTGCCCCACGACCTCGATCGGACGGTCGTTGCCGGGACGCAAGGCGGTGATCACGACGACGTCGTGTTCGTCCACGACGAACTGCAAGAGCACTTTGCCGGGCACGTCGAGGAGTGCATTCAGCTGCTCGGCCGATGCGTCCGCTCCCAGCCCTCGCCAGGTCTGGAGATCAGGCAGACGCGAGAAGAGCTGCTGCCGCGCTGCCGTCCGCCGTGCGGCCACGTCGGTAATCGCCGCGCTCAGCGTGTCGATCCTTGCCGTGTCCGGCTTCGGGAGGGCTTTCTGGCGATCCCGCATCGCCAAGAGAGTTGTCAGCTCGGACGCCAACGCGCGCTCCTGGGTCCGCTCATCGGCCGTCATGCCCCGCGCGATATCGCGTTCGTTCGTCGCCAGCGAGATCCGGAGCGTGTGCGCACGCATCTGCTCGCCGGTCGTCAACGCCGCTCCCCCATCGCCGGACTCCGCCTGGAGGACCGCCAGGGTCGCGTAAGCCATGCTGGTCTCGCGCGGGACGGCTTGCCCCGGTCGATCCAACGCTGCGGCCGCCATCCTTTGCACCGCCTGCAACGCGGCACGTGCCGTACCGACGGCCTCAGTCGGACGCTCGAGTTTGCGTTCTGCCCGTGCTTGCGACACCAGCGCACGCCAAAGGAGATCGTCGCTCGCCAGCGCCGCGCCCGTGCGCCGCGCGTTGACGGCCTCGTCCAGAGCCTTCGAGTATTCACCCTTGCCGTAGAGCGCCTCTGCCAGCCCGACGCGGGCTCGTGCACCGGCGTCCTCCATTGCAAGCGCGTGGAAGGAGATCAGGCTTCGTCCATACCAGGTGGTCGCATCGTCATACTTCTGTTGCGCCGCAAGGGCGAAAGCGAGGCCAACCTGCGCGCGCGCCACGCACTCGCGATCCGTCGCGCGGGTGCACAGCGAGATGCTTTCCGCATAGGCCTTTTCACCGACGGAAAACCGTCCGGCTACCAGCTCCGTCAGTGCGGATCCCTGCAGGACGCGGCCGGCGGCGGCGATGTCCTTGACGGTGTCGAAGTGTTTGCGCGATTCATCGAACGATGCGCGCGCCTGATCCGTGTTCCCGAGCTGGAAATGGATTTCCCCGATGCTCTGGAGCACGAGCGCCTGGCGCGGCACGTCCTTCTGCGTCCGGCGTTCTCCGAGAACGCCCGCGAAGGCGCTCAGTGCCGCGGCGTAGTTCCCCTGCGCTGAGTAGACACGGCCCAGGCCTTCGAGTGCGGTCGCAGCTCCGCCGGGATCGAAATATTGTCGCTTGATCGCTTCAGCGCGCCGGTAATCGGCGATCGCGGCTTCGTAGTCCCCCTGAAGGTAGAGAACATTGCCGGTGCTGATCAGGGTCGTCGAGACGAGCACACTGTCGTCCAGACGTTCCTGGATCGCAAGCGCCTCGCGATAGGACTCGAGTGCGGCGCCGTACTCGTATGTGGAGTAGCGGATAGTCGCCATGCCCACGAGGGCGCTGGCGATCCCTTCGTCGTTGGAAATCTCGTGTTCGACTGCGAGCCGTCGTGCGTAGAGATTCAGCGCGCCCTGGAAGTCACGCTGGAAATACAGGCTGTTGGCGATGTTCTGCAGGGCTTGCCCTTCGGCTTTCCGATCGCCGATCGCCTGCGCGACTTCGAGGCCTCGCTCGTATATCGCCTGGGCCGCACGGAAGTTAGACATCCGCGCAAGACCATCGGCATGTCTGCCGATCGCTTCGACGAGGCGCACGTTCAGGAGCTCTGGATCGGATTCGAGAAGTGCCTTTCGGGCGGTCGGATCGTTGGTGTCGGCCAGGGCGGCGGCCAGTTCGTCCACCGGCGCGCCTTCGCGCCGAATCTTCCAGTCTCCACCCTCTCGCACGAGGGACAGCGCGAGCTGGAGCGAGGTGCTGAACATCCGCGGGCTGCCGTCCGGATTCTTCATGCGCACATCCGTCCGCACGCGCGTGGCCGTCACGCGGACGCGGGCGGCTTCTCCGACTACGGCCGATCGGACGATGACGATGTCCAGGAACTTGTCGTCCCCTGAGTCGAAGATGAACTTGAGCTGCTCAGCTGTGGGGCGGACAGCCGCCGTCCACAGACGGAGATAGCCCTGGACATCTTCCGCCTGCTGCGTCTCGAAGAAGCGATCCACAACCGACTTTATGCCGGGATCGACGTCCTGAGCGGCGCGCGGCGCCGCCTGCGCGAGGAGAAGGGTGGCAAGGAGGTAAAACATGCGTCCTCGTGAGACACCGTGGTCCGGCCGTCCGCGCCCCCGGGTTTGGGGCGCCTGGTAAGGGTGCAGC
>JACDBQ010000923.1 GCA_013694845.1 Acidobacteriota bacterium | reverse complement strand
ATCAATCCCGCGCGCGACCTTGGGCCGCGCCTGTTCACCTCCGTGGCCGGATGGGGAAGCGAGGTCTTCCGCGCCTCGAACGGCTGGTGGTGGGTTCCGGTCGTAGCGCCGACACTCGGCGCGGTGGCGGCCGGGTGGGTCTACGATGGGGTGATCGGCAACCGTTTCCCGGCGGGCCTCTCACCGATGCGCGCCGAGTCCGCTACGCCTGTCCCGCAACCGGGGCAGCTGCCGCCCGAATAGCTTCCAGCTTCCGGCTTCCAGCTTCCAGCCGGAAGCTCGCAGCCACCGGCCTGGGGTCAGGCCGAGCGGGAAGCCGGAAGCCGGAAGCCGAAGCCGGAAGCTGGAACCCGGAAGCTGGGAGCTGGAAGCTGGGAGCTGGAAGCTGGAAGCTGGAAGCTGGGAGCTGAAAGCTGGGAGCTGAAAGCTGGGAGCTGAAAGCTACTTCCTCGGAAACTGATCCGGGTTGTCGGTGAATACCGCGTCGACTCCGTACTCGTAGAGGTACTTCGCCATCTCGTCGCGGACCGATGGGAAGGTTCCCGTGTTGGACGAGCGGAAGGTCCACGGCGTCACCGTGAGCCCTGCCGCGTGCGCCCATGTCACGATCTCGGGACGCGCCGCGACGATCATCTTGTTGGGACCGAGGCCCGTGGCCCACGTCGCGAGCTGCTTGACCTTCTCTTCCGAGTCGATCCGTCCGGCTGCGGCAGGATCCACCAGCCACACGCGGGGTACCCCCGGCAGGGCGGTCGCGAGCAGCTTGACGGTGGTCTCGTCGAACGACTGGATGATCACGCGGGGAGAGCCCGCCTGCTTCAGCAATCCATTCTTTTCCAGGATCCCCGCCAGCAGTTTCTCGGGGCTGACCCCGCGCTCACGATAGAACGCGGGATCTTTCAGTTCAGGGTAGAGTCCGGCACGGCTTCCCACCGCGTCGATCGCCTCCTGAAACGTCGGGATCCGGGCACCCGCAAACTTCGGGTTGAACCAGGCACCTGCGTCCAGCTGCTTGATTTCCGCGAGCGTGAAATCGCCGACCAGCCAACTGCGCGTCGGGGACGCCGCCGTCTTGTCCTCGACGAACCGCGTGGGGAACACGTCTTCGACATTGGTCGTGCGATCCAAGGTGAGGTCGTGGATGCAGACCAGCATGCCGTCCTTCGTGACGGCGAGATCCTGCTCGACGAAATCCGCCCCCTGTTCGATCGCCAGCGTGTAGGCCTCGAGCGTGTGTTCCGGGGCATACGCCGACGCGCCGCGATGCGCGACCAGCTGCTTCTTCGCGGGCGGCTGGGCGGCGATGCCGCTCATCACCGCGCCACACAGAAGCATCGATAACGTGGTCGCGGATCGCGAGGCTGTCGGGCGCATTGCTAGAAGGTCACCTTGACGCCGAGTTGCAGCTGGCGCGCATCGTAGGTTGACGTAATTGTTCCGTACCCGCCGGTGCTCCGGTTGCCATTGGGCCCGCGGAAATTGGCCCGGTTCAGCAGGTTGAACGCCTCGAATCGGAACTGCGCCCGCGTGTCGGTCCCGACCGGCAGACGGAAGTCCTTGGCTGCCACGAAGTCCATTTGCCAGAACCAGGGGCCGCGCACGCTGTTGCGAGGCGCGTTTCCGAACGGCTGGCTGGGGTCGGTGGGCAGTGTGACGGTCTCACGACTCAAGTAGTTCGTGACCGAGCTGGTATCGCCATACGGATCGCCACTCACGTTCGGCCGGTAGTTGTTGGCGCCGCGGAAGTCCTGATTGATGCCCGATACCTGAAAGGGCACGCCAGCTGTGTAGGTCAGCGTGACCGCCTCACCCGAGGTCATCGTGTTGATGCCGCTGATCGTCCACCCGCCGAGAATGGCATTGACGATCGATCCAGCATCCGACAGCCAGCGGTGGCCCTCACCGAAGGGCAACTCCCATACGACGCTGGTCGTGTTGTTCAGCGGCTGGTCGTAGGCCGACGTGCCGTAGTCAGCGTCCAGGTTGCCGAAATCCTGCGGCGAAGGGAAGTTGCCGTTCGGTGCCTCCAGCGTGCCGGCGCCGTTGTCCTTTGCCTTCGACCAGGTGAACGCATTGAGGAGCAGCAATCCACGGCGCGGCCGGTAGTCATACTTGACTTGCAGACTGTCGTAACGGGACTTCCCGCCATTGAATGCGTAGGTGATATCGGCGAAGCCGGCAATGGGGCGCCGATCGGCGAGCGGGATCGTGCCCGCGGCATTGTTCGGCCGCGCCTGATTCAGGTTCGCCAGCAGCAGCAGATCGTCCGCGCGGTTGCCGACATAGGCCACGTCCACTAGCATGTTGCGCGCGATCTCGCGCTGCACCGAGACGTAGTAGCTCTGGACTTCGCTCGAGTGGTAGTCCTCGGGCATGTAGGTGATGTTGGCGGCCAGCGGGTTGAATCGCGACGGATCGGTGAGATCCGTCCTATAGCCCTGCTGCGTCGTCTGGAAGCTCGCATTCAGGGGATCGATCTGGTTGACGACCGCGTTGATGACCTGAGGCCCGTTGATGGGCAGCACGTTGGCGCCGCCCGCGCGGTGGAAGTGAACGAAGCTGCGGCCATAGCCTCCGCGGACGACTGTTTGTGGCAATACCGTCCACGCAAACCCGAACCGCGGCCCGAAGTTGTTCCGGTCCGGCTTGATCGTGGTGCGGTCCTGCAACGAGCCGTCCTGCGCCGCAACGATAGCGTTGGTTCGGGGATCGTAGTTCGACAGGATGTTGTCCTTTTCCCAGTGGGGTGTCGCGTACTCGTAGCGGAGCCCCAGGTTCAGCGTCAGCTTGTCGTTCAGCCGCAAGTCGTCCTGAACGTAGCCGAAGTGCATCTGCTGCCGCAGATTGGCGACCAGGATGTTGCTGATGGCGTACTGGCTGCGAAAACCGAACATGAAGTCCGCAAGGTTGTAGAGCCCGTTGGTCGTTCCGGGTATGCGGGTGATCTGCCCGGCGTAGGTATCGCGCCCGTAGAGAGGATTCACGTCCTGCACCTCGGTGTTGATGTGCTGGAACTCGTACCCGGTCTTGAACGAATGACGCCCCATCACCCATGTGTAATTCAGCTTCGGGTTGAACACTTCGGGATACTGCCACTGTGGATTGGTGGCCTGGCGACCAAGGTCGGAAAACCCTGAAATCAACTGCGTCGGCAATCCACCGGCAATCCTGTCGTCGGTCGGCAACCCAGGGATGCCGTAGGCGTCGAGGGCCGCCGGTGAGCCCAGGGCCAGGGGGCTCTTGCCCGCCACGGTCCGCGACCAGCCGAAGCGCCCTTCGAGCAGCGCCGTGCCGCTGCGCGTCCAGGTGAAGCCGGTGACGAACTGCTTGTTGGTGACGTAGGTCAGGCCGTTGCCACTCCCGCCGGATGGCAGCGGAAGGGGCGGGTTATCCACGATGTCGGCGTCACGATAGCCGTAGCGCGCGAAGCCGCTCAGGGCCGGAGTGAACTGCAGGTCCCCCTTCACGTTGAACTTGTCGGTGTCATTGCTGAACTGCTGAAGGATCGAGTAG
>JACDBQ010000893.1 GCA_013694845.1 Acidobacteriota bacterium | reverse complement strand
CAGCGGATGTGAACGACGGAATCGGCACGGGCGCGATCGGTACTGGCGATGGGGGCGCCGCGGGCCCGACCGGGTTCGCTGGAGGCAGCGGTGTGATCGCTTCCGCCCGAGGCGTCAGGACCGATGGCGGTACCGAGACATCGAGCACCGGCACTGGCGTCGTCACGCCGGCCTCAAGCCTGTCGGGCGGGACCGTCACCGCCGCGGTGACGGATGCGCTCACACCCCTGCGGCGCGCCCGATACGTCTCGATGTTCTGTCGCAGCCGTTCCAGTTCCTCCAGCGCGGCGCGCTCATCGAACGGGGTGTGCCCGTTCTCCATGCGATCGTCCATGCGGTAGTTGAACCGCTCGACGGGCTCCCCGTCAACTGTTCGGGCGACACCGGCGCGGACACGCCGCCTATCGATTTTGATCGGGAGTTCGATTTACCTGTGGTCAGTTCCGGGGTTGATTTGTTCCTGGCGTGAAAAGGAGTCAGCCGGGGGCGCACCGTGGCGGCGCGGATCCTGTATGTCGAGGGACAGGAGGACGTAGTAGATGACAAGCGATTTCGTCACGGTACGCCCGATGATCCGCGGATGGTCCTGATCGGGGTCGACATTCACGCGGCTGTCTTCCTGGAAGTCGACAAGCCCAGCCCGTCGTGCTGTATGAGATCGCGAAGGGTTGGCTGACGGGTACGGATCCGGACATTGGCGAGATCCACCGGATCAATCAGCCTGGGCGAGATAGCGAACGCGACGCGTTCATTGGTTGAGTGAGGGTGGGCGGACCGGAGGAGGAGGACCGGCCCGCCCGCTGCCTCTAGCGATTGTCTGTGGAGCAGCTCGCGGCAATCTGCTTCACGGAGGTCACACGCAGCCGCTGTGCGTCTGCGGCCATGGTTCCGGCGGCGCCGGAGCCACTCGTGGCGCTGCCGGTGGCCGTCCCGGTCCCGGTGGCGGAACCCGTCGCGCTACCCGCGCCGGTGCCCATACCCGTGCCGCCCATGCCGGGCTGAAGCGTTCCGCTGATCTCCACCTGGCTGTTGATGTACTGACGCAGCTCCTGCGGGTTGCCACCGCTGAGCATGAAACGATTGCCCTTGCTGCTCGCGGATGTGGCGGTGCCCGAGGTTCCGCTCGTACCCGAGCCCGTCCCCGCCGTACCTGATCCGGTGGTGGCGGAACCGGCGGCGCCGGTTGCGGTCGCCCCGCTACCCATCTTCGCGTTGGTCAGCATGAACTCTGCGCCTGAGCCGCTGGGTGCGTTCATGCCGCTCTGCGCTCCTGTCGCAGCACCGCTGGTGCCGGTGCCCGAAGTGCCCGAGCCGGTAGTGCCCGAGCCGGTAGTCCCTGTCCCGGTGCCGCCCGCCCCCGTCGTTGTACCGGTCGCCATGCCGGCGCTCTGCAGGCACCCGGTGACAGTCACCTGCTGAGCCTTGGTTGCTGACTGGCTGGGGCTCTGTGCCCCGGTCGAACCGGTCTGCGCACTCACGCCCACGGCAAGCGCGGCTGAGAAGACGGTTCCGAAGAATACATTGCGTTTCATTCAAACCTCCATTGATGAAGTTACGACTATTCGCTCACAACGGTGCAAGCGCAGGACCATCCGTGGCTCGGCAGTGGATTCACACGCGTTATAAAGATGACCTAAGAGGAACGCTCGCCGCGAGCTCTGTTGTTCATCTGTTCATCGATGACGGTGGTCGCCCGGGTCAGCGATGAACTCGTCGGGCCGCACAACCTTGATGTCGAGACGCGCGTCGCCGGTGATCAGCCGTGCATCGCGGGCATTGAGCATCCAGTTCCAGAACCAGCTGAGCAAGACCTGCAGGCGGTTTCTGAAACCGATCAGGAAGGCGATGTGAATGCCGCCCCAGAGAAGCCACGCCGGGAAACCGCCGATCTCGAGCCGTCCGATATGCGCGACGGCTTTGGCCTTGCCGATCACCGCCATGGATCCCTTGTCGTTGTAGACAAATGGCTTGCGCGTCGAGGGCGACGATCGGCCGCCCGTAGCCTGAACGATTTGCTCTCCGGTGTAACGACCCATCTGCAGCCCGCCCTGTGCAACGCCGGGCACGGGCGCTCCCGTGTCGGCGGACGTCGCCGCGGCCATGTCTCCGGTGACGAATACCTCGGGACGGCCGGGGATGCTCAGGTCGGGACCGACGATCACGCGACCGGCCCGATCGAGCGGGACGCCGAGTGACGCGCCCAGGGCACTCGCCTTGACGCCGGCGGCCCAGAACACGTTGCGAACGGGTATGAACTCATCGCCCAGGTAAATGCCTTCGACCGTGATGTCAGTGACCGTCGAGTTCAGGCGCACCTCGACGCCCATCTGCTCGAGATGCCGCTGGGCCTTCCGACTGAGCCCCGGCGGGAACGCCGGCAGTATTCGCGCTCCACCTTCGAAAAGGACGACCCGTGTCGTCCGCGTGTCGATGTGCCGGTAGTCTTCTGGAATCGTCTGGCCGGCGATCTCCTTGATCGCGCCCGCCAGTTCCACCCCGGTGGGCCCGGCCCCCACGATGCCGAACGTCAACACGGCGCGTCGCGCTTCGTCGCTGCCCTCGTACTCCGCTGTCTCGAATGCCAGCAGGATGCGCCGCCGGAGCTCGGTGGCATCTTCGAGGCTCTTCAACCCGGGCGCAATCGGCGCCCACGCGTCATGCCCGAAGTAGGCATGCGTCGCTCCAGCCGCGAGCACGAGGTAGTCGTACCCGACGTAACCGTTCGCCACGAGCAGCCGCCGCCGTGCGACGTCGACTCCCGTCACTTCGGCGAGCACGACGTCGCAGTTTCGCTGACCGCGTACGACAGATCGAATGGGGGCGCTGATGTCAGCGGGGGACAGCGAGGCTGTCGCCACCTGATAGAGCAGCGGCTGGAAGACGTGGTGATTGCGACGGTCGACGATCGTGACGTCCACCGGAGCGTTCTTGAGGGCCCTGGCCGCGGCCAGCCCGGCGAACCCGCCGCCGACAATGAAGACCCGGGGAAGTGGCTGCGACGCCATGACTTTCGACTCCGTGTGCCCAGCCGACCCGCTCTTGAGGATTAATGGATCCTCCGAGTATGTTAAGAGCGCCGGCAACGGTTCATGGATGCTCAAGGACCTCGATCGTATTCTCTCCTGCGTCGGTGACGGTATCGTCGTGCTCGACAACGATCTGCGGGTCGTGTCGATCAACGACGCCGCGGTGGAGATGGTCGGGCTCCCCAGGGAGGCGATGATCAATCGCACTCCCTGGGAGCTGTTTCCGCCAGAGGTTGTCAAGGACACCGTTTCGCGTATCCGTCAGGCGGTTGCATCCGGTGAAGTTGCGCACTACGAAGGCCATTATCCGCTGACGGATCGCTGGTTCGAGAGTCGGATTTGCCCGACGGTCGACGGTGTGTCGATCTTCTTCACCGATATTACCGCCCGCAAGAAGGCGGAAGATGCGCTCCGCCGGAGCAACGAGTCGCACCGGCTGCTCAGCTCGTTGAACGACGGCACCCGAGGCCTCCGGGATCCCAATGGCGTCATGCTGGAGTTGGTCACCCGGGTGGGCCGTCATTTCCGTGTGAGCCGCTGCACCTACGGTGAAATCGACGAGGCGCAGACGCACGTTATCGTCACGAATGACTATGTCGATGGCGTTGCCAGTGTCGTGGGCCGCCACCGGCTCGACGACTTCGGCGGGGCGCTGATCGCGGACCTGCGGGGCGGTCGCACCGTCATCGTCCCGAGCGTCGACGCGGATCCGCGCACCTCCGATCCCGGCGCCGTAGCGGCCTTCGCGTCGATCGGGACGCGCGCACTGCTGTGCATCCCCCTGGTCAAGGAAAGCCGGTTCGTCGCGCTCTTCGTGCTGCATCACCGCGACCCACGGGTCTGGAGCGACGACGAAGTCGAGTTGATGGAGCAGATCGCCGAACGGACCTGGTTCGCGGTGGCCAGCGCTCGCGCGGTGTCCGCGCTGGGGGAAAACCGCGACGTGCTGTCGCTCGCGATGCGAGGTGGGCGCATGGGCGCGTGGTCGCGCAATCTCGTTTCGGACGAGGTGTGGTGGAGCCGGGAGCTGGAGGACCTGTTCGGCCTGCCGCCGGGCGGCTTCGAAGGGACCAACAGCGGATTCTTTTCCTACGTCCACGAGGACGACCGGGAGGCCGTCGAAGAGGCGGTCGCGGCCGCGATCTCCGGTCATCACGACTACCACGTCGAGTTCCGTTTTCGACACGCGAGCGGCGTCTGGAGCTGGATGGAAGGGCGTGGCCGCGCGGTCTATGCAGACGACGGTGCACCACGCAGCCTGTATGGGATCGGCATCGACATCACCGAGCGGAAGTCGTTCGAGCAGGCCCTCGCGGCGGCGCGCGACGCGGCCGACTCGGATGCTGCCCGCCTGAATCTCGCCCTCTCGGCGGCCCACCTCGGTGACTGGAGCTGGGAGGCACCGGGCGATGTCGTGACGCTCTCGCCGCGAGCGGCCGAGATCTTCCGCCTCCCCCCGGGTCCCCACACGACCTGGACCGCGATACGGGACCTGCTGCACCCCGATGATCGTGAGCGCGCCCGCGTCGCCGTGGAAGCCTCGGTCGCCAGCCGTGAAAATTACGCGATCGAGTACCGGCTGATCAACGGCGGCCGCGAACGCTGGGTCTCGGTGAGCGGCCGCAGCCGTTACGACGCCGACGGGCGCGTCTCCGGGATGTTCGGCGTCGTCCAGGACATCACGAGCGATCGCATGGTCGTTCGCCTGGACGATGCCGTCCGGCCGCTGGTAGATCCGGCGGAGATCACCTTCACGGCCGCGCGTCTCCTCGGCCAGCATCTCGACGTCAATCGATGCGCGTACGCGACCGTCGAGGGGGACGAGGATACGTTCGCCCTGACGGGCAACTACACGCGGGGCGCTGAGAGCATCGTCGGGCGGTACAGGTTCCGCCAGTTCGGTGCGGAATGTCTGCGGCTGATGCGGGCGGGCGAACCGTATGTCGTCCACGACAGCGCGAACGATCCGCGGATCGACGACGAGGACCGCCAGGCTTACGTTCGGACCGCGATCGGCGCGGTGATCTGCGTGCCGATCATGAAATCCGGCCGCTTCATCGCCGCGATGGCGGTCCACACGATCGCCCCCAGGCGGTGGGAGCCGGCGGAAATCGCGCTGGTGCAGCAGGTCGCGAGCCGGTGCTGGGAGTCGCTCGAACGCGCACGGGTCGAGGCTGAGCGGGCCAGCCTGCTCGAGTCGGCCGAGGCGGCGAATCGCGCCAAAGACGAATTCATGGCCATGCTGGGGCACGAGTTGCGTAACCCGCTGTCGCCCATCCTGACGGCGTTGCAGTTGATGAAGCTGCGCGGGGACAGGGCCTCGGAACGCGAGCGCACGGTCATCGAGCGCCAGGTGAACCACCTCACCCGGCTGGTCGACGATCTCCTGGATGTCTCACGCATCGCGCGCGGCAAGGTCGAACTCAAAACCGAGTTCGTGGAACTGGCGGAGGTGGTGGCGAGCGCCATCGAAGTCGCCAGCCCGCTCATCGAGGCCCGGGCGCATTCGTTGTCCGTCGATGTGCCGCGAACCGGTCTCGGGGTGCATGGCGATCCGGCAAGGCTCGGCCAGGTCGTGTCGAACCTGCTGACCAACGCGGCGAAGTACACGCCGCCCGGAGGCCGGATCGCCATTTCGGGCGGCACCGACGCGGATGACGTGGTCCTTCGCGTACGCGATACGGGGATCGGCATCGGGGCCGACGTATTGCCGCGAGTGTTCGATGTGTTCGTCCAGGGCAGGCAGGCGATCGATCGCGCCGAAGGCGGTCTGGGCCTGGGCCTGTCGATCGTGCGCAGCCTCGTGGAGCGTCACGGCGGCCGCGTCTCGGTCACCAGCGACGGACCGGATCTGGGGAGCGAGTTCCTCGTCCGCCTGCCGACGGCGCAGGCGCCCGTCCCCGCTGACGATCCCGTAGGCCCGCACCGGACGACCGGCGCCGTCGCGCCCATCGCCGGCGCGCGGATCCTCATCGTGGATGACAACGAGGATGCGGTCGAGATGCTGGCCCACGCGCTGCGCATCAAGGGACATCAGATCCACGTCGCCTACGACGGGCCGGAGGCGCTTCGGATCGGTGCGGCCGCGCGTCCGGACGCAGCGTTGCTCGACATCGGGTTGCCGGTGATGGATGGCTACGAGCTCGCCGCGCGACTCAAGGAGCTGCCGGGCCTTGAAGGGCTGCGCCTCATTGCCGTGACCGGCTATGGCCAGGATTCCGACCGGCGCCGGACGGCGGCCGCCGGGTTCGATCATCACCTCGTCAAGCCGATCAACCTGGACGTACTGGACCAGCTGATCGCCACTCTCCTCGCACCACGGGCCAGCTGATTCAGCGGCGCCTCGCCAGGCGCCAGAACTGCGTCTCGTCGAGCAGCGTGATGCGATGCCCCTTTTCGCGCAGGCGCTTGATCTCCATCAGCTTGATGCCGCTGTCTCGTCCCGCGGCCTGCAGCGCGTTGGGCCGGCCCCGCACCACCACGGTGGTGTGCGCCGACGGCCCGCCGTGCACGATGGCGCCTGCATAGCGGGCCGCGCGGATGGCTTCGGCCCGTGGCCGGCTGAGAAAACCGGTGAAAGCGAGATGGACGTCTCGCAGACTCCTGAGCACTCCAGACGTCAAAACAGCCGGCGGATTACGCAGCGCCTCGACCAGGTCCTCTGCGCCCTGATAGCGTTTCCGGCGTTCGCCGATGCAGCGGTGCACGATTTCCTTCAGGTGATCGCTGCACTCGAGCCCGCGAACGTCTGCCGGGCGGATCCTCGCGCGCGCGTCACCTTTCACCAGCATGGCCAGCAGTTGTCCCACCTGGTAGACGTCATCGCGCGTCTGCCACTTCGGCGCCGTGCCATCGAGGATGTCGCTGGGCGCCGTCATGGCATTCCTGGTGCGCGCGGTGACCCCCCGTCCGTCGCTCTGCTGCCGCACGATGCCGAAGTCGCCGAGCTTCAGGCGGTTGCCCTCGCAGACGAAGACATTCATCGGCGTCAGGTCGCGATGCAGCAGTTGCCCGCGATGGAGTTTGCGGAGAACCTCGAGCACCCCGACGATCTCGCGCCGCGCGGCTGTTTCGCGCCACCGGGTGCCGCCGCGGGCGAGGAATGCGCTGAGATCGCCGTGGCAGGCATATTCCAGCACCAGGCAATAGAGCGGCCCCCCTGGCGTGAACAGCGGAAAACGGTCGAACACACGAATGGCGCGTGGATGGGCGGCGAGCAGCAGTCCGAAATACGCCTCGCGCACCCAGCCCTCGATGTCCTTGCTGACTTTGACGCAGACTTCCTCCGGAACGTCCTTCGACGGGCCGATCCGGGTCGCGAGATACACCTGCCCGAAGCCCCCCTGGCCCAGCAGACGCCCGGCGCGATACCGGAGGCTTGCGTGCGGGCTGGCGAGCTCCTGCCCGCGCGCCAGGAGCTCGCCCGCGCCGGGCGCGTTCGCCGAGGATGCGGCGGTACGGGTCAGCGAGGATGCCCGCACAGTGCTGGTGGCAGATCGAACAGAGGATAAGGTCATATCGCAGCGGCTGACCGGGCTTCATCTTACCGTGACCGGCGAAGCCGCGGATCGAAGGTAAATGGCTCCGACGGCCCACTGCTGCAGCGCCGCGCGTCGGCGTGTGACGGATTGATCAGGTAGTTCCGCTCCGCCGGAACGATCGCCGATGGAACCGACAGCAGGGCACTGCTTGCGGAACGGATCCAGCGTTCGCCAATGGTATCGAGTGAGTCCGGGGGCGGGTAATCGCGCCAGTCCTCGGGTAATTCGCCGAGCTCGATCGAGTCGATGTCTGTGGCGGGCTTGATGTCGATCGGGATGGCGATGAGGTCGGCCGGCTCGAGGTCGGGATCCGTGTGCACCAGGCGCTCGAGCGCCGCCAGCGACAGCGTGGCCGACGCGTACACGACGGCGTAGCCGCGCGGCGACCAGCGGCTGCCGTATCGCCGCGCCCCTTCACCATCGAGCGCGGCATGCGCGGCCGTCGCCAGCCGCCAGACCCGCACCGCGATCAGCCGACGAGGCCGTGTTCGAGACGACCCAGGGCGTCCTCGACTTCCCGGGCGCCGATGTCGGTGTCGAGGACCTCGAGCGGGCTCTCCCCGCCGAGTGAGCGATTCGGGCGCCGTAACCAGCCGGCGGCCTGGTCGTCGGTGCCCAGCAGGCGCGCGGCATGCGCCGCGATCCGGGCCAGGCGATACAGCCGGTCCGACTCGTCCGACGCCAGCTTCTTCTCGATCCGACGGCGGGCCAGGGTTCTGATCGGCACCCGCAGGACGGCCGCCGCTTCGAGCAGCGACAGATGGAACCGTTCACGAACCAGGTCGAGCGAGCGGTAGGGCAGACCCTGCCTGATCCGGTCGCGGACGTCGCGGGGGGACGGCTCCGCTCGCCCGACGACGCTCCGTGGCCCACCCAGGAGGTTCACGACGGAGTCACTCCTCGTTTCGGACATATGGCATCGTAGCACATGTCAATTTGGTACAGTCCCTCGCGCCGCTCACAATATCATTGACCCGATGCCCGACCCGTTGCGGCTCGCCTTCCTCGGCTGCGGTTTCATCACCGCGGTCCACAGCCGCAACCTCCAGCGCCTCCGGCCACAGATCGTCTGCAGCTATGCGAGCCGGGACGCCGCGAGGGCAGCTGAGTACTGCCGGACCCACCGCGGCATCGGCAGCTTCGCTGATTACGACCAGGCGATCGAGGATCCAGCCGTCGACGCGGTCGTCGTCGCGGTCCCCCCGAAGTTTCACCTCGGCCTGACCCTGCGGGCACTCGCGAAGGGAAAGCACGTCCTCGTCGAAAAGCCGGCCTTCCTGAACCTGGACGACTACGGCACCGTGCTCGCGGCGCGGGATCGTGCCAGGCGGGTCGTGCTGGTCGGCGAGAACGATCATTACAAGCCACTCGCCGTGACGCTGCGACGCCTGCTCGCCGAAGGCGCGATCGGCGAGTTGGTGTTCGGCCACTTCACGACCATCGTCAAGCGCCTCAAGGCGAGCGACGACTGGCGCAACGATGAAGCGATGGCCGGCGGGGACGCGTTCTTCGAAGAAGGGATTCACTGGCTGCACCTCGCCGGCAGCCTCGGCCCGCGCATCGTCCCCTCGTCGGTCCGGGGCTACCGTCCGCCTGCGTCTCCAGGCGGGCCGGACCGGCGGAGCAAGAGCATGATGGTGGCGTTCCAGTACGACAACGGCGCCGCCGCGGCGCTGTACTACTCGCGGGAGATTCCGTCGCTCCTGAAGGGTGCGCGCTTATCGAAGCTGTTCGGCCGGGACGGGATCATCACGTTCGAATCCAATGGGTCGTTACTGCTCGCGCGAGGCCGGGGGTGGCCGCGCCTCCTCGTCCCCGGGCTCCGCGACATCCGGGGGTACCAGGCGATGTACCGCGACTTCCATCGCGCGATCTCCGCGGGGCGTGCGCCGGAAATGAGCCTGGAGCGGGCAAGGGATGACCAGGAGCTGATGGAGCGGGTCTATGCGACCGCGGGCGGGGATGTTGCGCGCCGGGCCTAGCGCCGATCATGAGAGCAGAAGGTCGAGGTCTTCGGTCTTCAGGTTTCGGATCAACGCCGGGTCCGCGCTCAGGATCGCGTCAGCCAGCTGACGCTTCGAGGCCTGCAGCTCAGCCACCTTTTCTTCCACCGTATCTTTCGCGATCAGCCGGTAGGCGAACACGTGTCGCGACTGGCCGATGCGGTGGGCGCGGTCGATGGCCTGCGCTTCCGCCGCCGGGTTCCACCAGGGGTCCAGCAGAAACACGTATTCGGCGGCGGTGAGGTTCAGACCCAGCCCGCCGGCCTTGAGGCTGATCAGGAAGACGCGGCAGTCCGGGTCGGTGGAGAAGCGCTCGACCCGTTCGGCTCGGTCCCGCGTCTTGCCGTCGAGATACTCGTAGGTGACTTCAGCCTCGTCGAGCCGCTCGCGCAGCAGCCCGAGCAGTTCGGTGAATTGCGAGAAGACCAGCGCCTTGTGGCCCTCGTCGATCACCTCGAGCAGGTGCGGCACGAGGACGTCGAACTTGGCTGACGGCGTATCGGTCTTCCGCTTGTCGACGAGCCCGATATGACTCGCCGCCTGGCGCAGTCGCAGCAGCGCCTCCAGCACGTGCATCTTCGATTTACCGAGCCCATTCTGCTCCACCCGCTCCAGCAGCGACGTGCGGTAGAACGAGCGCAGCTCGTCGTACGACTGCCGCTGCGCTTCGTCCAGCTCGCAGTAGATCGTCTGCTCGGTCCGCGACGGCAACTCGGGCGCGACCTGGGTCTTGGTCCGGCGCAGGATCAACGGTTTCAAGGCGCGTGACACGAGCGCGAGATCCTCGCCGCCGTCGCGGCCCTGCACCAGCGACGCGCGGCGAAACGCGCTCGACGTGCCCAGCAGGCCGGGGTTGAGGAACTCGAACAGACTCCACAGCTCGCCGATATGGTTCTCGACCGGCGTCCCGCTCAGTGCCAGCCGGTGTCGCCCTTTGAGCAATCGCACCGCCTTCGACGATGCCGTTGCCGGGTTCTTGATCGCCTGGGCCTCGTCCAGGATCACGTAGTCGAACTCTTCTTCCGAGAGCCGCGCGGCGTCTCGCCGCAACGTTCCGTAGGTCGTGAGCACCAGGTCGTAATCGCTGATCGGTGTGTCGGCGCGATCGGGTCCGGTGTAATCGAGTACGCGGATCTGGGGCGCAAAACGCTTCGCTTCGGCAATCCAGTTGAAGACCAGCGAGCGCGGCACCACGGCGACGGACGGGCGGGTCGGACCGTCCTGGGCCGTGCGCCGCGACTCGAGCAGCGCCAGCACCATGACCGTCTTGCCCAGACCCATGTCGTCCGCCAGGCAGCCGCCGAAACCGAAACGGCGCAGAAAGTCGAACCAGCCGAGTGCCTCCAGCTGATACTCGCGAAGTGTGCCCTTGAACGATGGAGGAACCTCCGCCTGGGTCACGCCGTGGAACGAGGTCATGGCGGCACGGGCGCGCGCGAAGGCCTCGTCGACGTCGACCGCCGGCTGGCTCTCGAGCAAGGCATCGAGGAGCGCCGTCTGGGACGGCCGGTATCGCACGTGATCCCCTTCGAGCTCGCCGAACCCGGCGATGCGGACGTAGCGGCGCAGCCACTCCTCCGGCACCATCCCACGGGTGCCGTCATCGAGCAGAACGGTCCCCTCGCCGCGTTTGAGCGCCGCCAGCAGGCTGGTGAGCGGGACGACGCGGCCGTCGCCGAAATCGAGGTCGCCGTGCAGCTCGAACCAGTCGATGCCTGACTTCACCTGGACGCGCATCGCCCGCGCCGTACGGAACGCGGCCCCTTCCGCCTCCACGTGCCAGCCTTCGGCCACCAGTACCCTGACGGCGCGACCGAACTGGGCCACCGCCACCGTCAGCTCGCTCGGCGCGCCCGTCGCCGCGAAGCCGCGTCGGAAACCGAGCTGCTGAAGCCGCTGCACGGCCTCCCGCTCGGCTGCCGCGTTGCGGCGGACCATGCGGCGCCGCTCGGCATCGTAGGCTGTCGAACGGGAGTCATGCGCGACGATGGTGCCGTCGTAGTCGAATTCGACGCGCGCCGTCAGCTCGTGTTCCCCCGGGTAACGCGGCGGCGTGCGGGCGCGCTCGACCCGGACGCGGGGGCCTGGCGCCAGTTCGATCACGTCGTAGCGTAAGTCTTCCGGCAGGACGGTCGGGTCGACCCGGCTTCGCGCGAGCGTTTCGACCAGGCGTGGCGCGGCATCGTGCGGGAATGTCGGCGGATGACGCACCCGGCGCAGTTCCGCCAGCCACGGGAAAGCGCCGCCATGTTCGAGGCGCGCGAGCGCGCCACGTGCAATCAGGTGTCCGCTCGCCAGGACCAGCGCCGGTTCGCGCACATCCATCCGGTCCGGACCGCGGACGAGCGAGCCGGAGAGCTGACGCCGGCCATCCGCACTGTCCGTCAGTTCGAGCTTGAAAATCCACGGCGCGTCGTCGTCGCCGCTGACCGGCCGCATTTCGTCGTAGTGGCCGTCCCCTTCGCGAAGGTGCAGGCGCCGGCTACCCGCGAGCAGCCAGAGCACACGGTCCGTGATCGGCCCGACGAGACGGAAGGAGGCCCGCGCGTACACGGTCGTGTAGTTGCCCGCGTACGGGTCCGACGCGCCCATCAGCGCCGCGAGGATGTCGCGGTCCACCGGATCGTGCAGCTGCTCGATTTCACCGGTCGCAAACGCGGCCGGCTGCGGCTTGCCCCAGTCCCCGTTCTTCTTCCGCTGCCGCCACAGGACGGTCACCGCGATCCCGTGTCCCTGAAGCGTGAGCTCCTTGTCGATGACGTAGAGCAGCTCGCCGTTGACGTATCGCGTGACCGGTATCACGGAGTCACCCGCGGCCACCTGGTGCAGGACGCCGTCGAGGAAGCGTTCCCACGGGTCCGCGGTGCGGGGCGCGTCACCGGCCGTCTGCCCCGTGGCGGGCTGGGGTCGTGCAATCTCTGCCGCGACGTCGAGCCACGCATCCGGTCCCTCGGGTGGGAGCAGACCTTCCCCGTCCGCCGCGAGGGCCACCGCCCAGATGTGTTTGCAGATGTCGAGGCGATCGGCAAAGAACGGGCACTCGCAGAGGCCCGTGAACCCCGCGTCTTCCCGCGCAAGGGTGACGTGATACAGGCGCGTGCCGCGCACGTTGGCAGTGACCAGTTCGGTCGTGGCGTTGATGATCGTCACGGTTCCGGTCACGAAGTAGCTGTAGCCCTTCGCCCGGGTCCGCTCGGTGACGTACGGCGTCAGGACGCGCGTCAGCGTCAAGCGCCGCCGGGGGTCTGTTGCGCGGGGGCTCACCTCTATATGGTACCCGGTCGTGGGATGCGATGACTCGGATCCCATGTGCTTGCTGTCCGCCGCACGAGAGTTGCACACGGGGATCACCACGGGCACAAGAAGCACCAGGCCAAATCAATCCCATGTGCTTCGGGTTCTCCTTCGTGCGCTGGTGGTCTTGGTGACCGTGGTGTCGAGCTCGCGATTGCGGCACACGGGCATGGGTGGAACCCCGGGCGGTGTTCGGTATCTAATCACCGCCATGGTCGGCTTACTCCGCGACCTCGCGTTCTCGACCCGCGCATTGGCGCGCGCGCCGCTGCTGCTCACCGCCGCGGTGCTCACCCTGGCGCTCGGTATCGGCCTGTCTACGGGCGTGTTCGCGGTTGCCTACGGCCTCCTTGTACGTCCGTTGCCATTCGGCGAGCCGTCACGCCTGGTGATCGTGTCGATCTACCGGGCCAGTCAGCCGGATACCGACGTCGGCGTCAAGTTATCGGACGTCGAGGAATGGCGGCGCCGCGCCCGCGCCTTCGAGCGGCTCGCGGCGCACAGCAGCACCGCATTCACGCTCCGTGGAGCCGGGGAACCTCGCAGCGTGCGCGCCGCGATGGTCACGAACGGCTTCTTCGAGGTCCTCGGGGCGCCGGCCGCCGAGGGGTCTCCGTCCGGTGTTGCCGCCACCAACCCCCAGGCGGCCTTCAGCCACCGTCTCTCGGCACAACTCGAACGGGATGGCACCTGGCGGGAACGCGGCGTCTCGATCGGGGCGGGCCACTTCACCGTGTCGGCCGTAATGCCGCCGACCTTCACCTACCCGTCCGAGGAGATCGACCTCTGGGTCCCGGCTGCGGCCGTGCCCAGGATCGCGTTCTTCGCCAACGACGACCAGCGCGATTTTCACCTGGTTGCGCGCCTGGCGCCAGGAGTCACGCTCGCCCAGGCGCAGGAAGACGCCGCACGCGTGGCCGCCGAGCTCAACCAAGGCTTGACGGAACCCAGGAAGAAATACGCGAGCGTCCGGAGCCTGGACGCGGAGCTTCGGCGGGACTCGCGCACGACGATGGTGCCGTTCACCGTCGGGGCGACGCTCGTCCTGCTTATTTCGTGCGCCAATGCCTCGGGACTGCTGGTCGGCCGTGCCGCCGCGCGCAGGCGCGAGTTTGCCGTCCGTCGCGCGCTGGGCGGCGGTGCAGCGCACCTGCTGCGAGCGTCGTTCGCGGAAAGCGCCGTCATCGCGTTCTTGGGCTGGGTTCTCGGCCTGGCTCTCGCGCATCTGGTGATCCGCGCCTTCGTCGCATTCGGCGCCGGGGCAGTGCCCAATCTGCACGCGGCTCGCGTGGACCTCCCGGTGATCGCCGGCAGCCTCGTGTTGGCGGTGCTCGTGGGGATGGTGAGCGGCGCGGCGCCGGCGTTGCGTGCGCTACGCAGCGACCCGAACGGCGTGTTGAAGCAGGGATCCGGCGGGATGGGTCCGTTCGGCGGAGTGGTGCGCAGCGGTCTTGTCGTCACCCAGATCGCGTTGACGGTCGTTCTCCTCGTTTGCGCCGGGCTCCTCACTCGCACGGTGATGAAGATCGTCGCGGCGGAGCGTGGGTTCGAGCTGCAGCACGCGCTTGCCAGCCGGCTGATGCTGTCGGAGACCGTCCGCTTCAACGTGACGGAACGGGCGGAGTTTCTCGACCGCCTGCTGACCGAGGTGCGGGTGCTGCCGGGCGTGGTGGCAGCCGGCATCGGCAGTGATCTCCCGCCACGCGATACGCAGTTCCGCATGACCATCCGCGTGGTCAGGGACGGTACGTCGGAAGTGTTTGCCCTCAGCTTCGCGGCCGTCACACCCGGTTACCTGGAGGCGCTCGGCACGAAGCTGCTGGCGGGACGGACCTTCGAGGACCGCGACCGCTTCTCTTCCGTGCCGG
Source organism: Acidobacteriota bacterium (assembly GCA_013694845.1). Lineage (GTDB taxonomy): Bacteria > Acidobacteriota > Vicinamibacteria > Vicinamibacterales > 2-12-FULL-66-21 > JACDCA01. The sequence goes on along the minus strand of JACDBQ010000893.1, from coordinate 6,177 downwards.
CCGTCGTGATCTCCGAAACGGCGGCCCGGCGGATGTTCCGGGACACGGACGCGATCGGGCGCGAGTGGCCCGCGACGATCCCGACCCCGGCGGGGAACGTCAAACCCAGGATCATCGGCGTCGTTCGCGACGTGAAGTACGGAGGCCTCGATCGTGAGGCTCCCGCCGCGATTTTCGCCCCCTGGGAGCGCGTCGCACCCAGCCAGGCATATCTCGTGATCCGCACCGCGGGGGACCCGATGACCCTGTCGACCGCCGTGCGCCAGACCGTGCAGCGGCTGGATCCGAACCTTCCGGTCTTCACACCTCAGACGCTCGAGGAGGTCGTGGCCGGTTCACTCGCAGAGCGGCGGCTGCAGCTGCAGCTCGCTCTGGTGTTTGCCGGGCTCGCGCTGCTGCTGGCGTCAGTGGCCCTGTGGGCAGCCGTCGCCCAAGGGGTCATCGAACGGCGGCGCGAACTGGCGATCCGGATGGCGCTCGGTTCGACCGACACCGGCGCGGTCCGCCTCGTGGTGCGTGGCGGCGTGACCCTGATCGGCGGCGGGCTCGCGATCGGCGTGGCGGGGGCGGGCGTCTCCGCTCGAGAATTGCAGCACCTCCTGCACGGCGTGGCGCCGCTCGATCCACTGACTTTCGTCGCAGGAACGACGGTCGCGGCGGCGCTGTCGCTGCTGGCGTGCTACGCGCCCGCACGGCGTGCCGCCTCGATCAATCCTGCCGAACTGCTGCGGGAGGGCTGATCGGGCAGGTATCATTCCTACGGGCAGTGACACAGCATTACGACATCATCATCATCGGCACCGGTGCGGGCGGCGGGACACTTGCGCGCGCCCTGGCGGGGAGCTCCGCGCGCATCCTGCTCGTCGAACGCGGCGACTTCGTTCCACAGGAAGCGGAAAACTGGGATCCGGAGGCCGTCTGGAAGCACCTCAGATATCAGACCCAGGAACTCTGGCTCGACCGGAACGGTGAGGCGTTCCGGCCGTATACGCACTACAACGTCGGCGGCAACACGAAGTTCTGGGGCGCCGTGCTCTACCGGCTGCGCCGGGAAGATTTCCAGGCGGTCGAGCACATGGAAGGCCTCTCGCCGGGGTGGCCGGTCGACTACGACACCCTCGAGCCGTACTACGACCGCGCGGAGCATCTCTATGCCGTTCGCGGACAGCACGGCATCGACCCCACCGAACCGGCCCGGGGTCCCTTTCCGAATGAGAACGTTCCGCACTCGGAGGGGATGGAAGAGATCGTCGGCCGGTTGCGGGGCATGGGGCTGCACCCGGCCCCGCTGCCGCTCGGAATCCAGCGTCCCGGCGAGACGGACGGCTGCGTGCTCTGCAACACGTGCAACTCCTTCGCGTGCCGCGTGCATGCGAAGAGCGAGGCGGATGTGGTCGGCGTCCGCCCGGCGATGCGGGACGGCAACGGACGCGTCCAGCTCTGGACCAACGCCTGCGCCCGCCGCCTGCTGACCGACGCGTCCGGCCGTCGTATCGTCGCCGCGGAGATCGAGCGCGCCGGCCGTGTCGTGCGGGTCGAGGCGCCGATCGTGATCGTGGCGGCCGGTGCCATCAACTCCGCCGCGCTGCTCCTGCGCTCCGCCAGCGACAAGCACCCGAACGGGCTGGCGAACTCGTCCGGGCTGGTCGGCAAACGCTACATGGCGCACCTCGCCACGATGATGCAGGGCTTCCATCCGCTGAAGCGGAACTCGACGGTCTTTCAGAAGACCGTTGCCGTGAATGACTACTACCTGCGCGGACCGAAGACGAAATATCCGCTTGGCTCGATCCAGTCACAGGGGCGGACCCACGGCGTCATGGCTCAGACCGTCGTCCCCTGGATTCCGGTGCGCGCCTACGACTGGTGGGTGGCGCGCGGCGTGGACTGGCTGGTCATGTCGGAGGATCTCCCGAGTGAAAGCAACCGGGTCACGGTGGCGCCCGACGGCCGAATCCAGCTGCACTACATGCCGAACAACCTGCGCGCCCACCGATTGCTGGTGAAGGAAACGAAACGGATCCTGCGGCGCCTCGGCTTTCCCTTCATCGTCAAGCATTCGCATGGTGCAAGGAACACGACCCATCAATGCGGTACGCTGGTTTTCGGCACCGACCCCGCGACGTCGGTGCTGGATCCGTTCTGCCGGGCGCACGACATCGAGAATCTCTTCGTCGTCGACGCGTCCTTCTTCCCGTCGTCGGCCGCCGTCAATCCGGGATTGACGATCATCGCGCAGGCGCTCCGGGTGGCCGATCACATCAAGAGTGTCGAGCTCAGGATAGGCCAGGGCGCCTCGGCGGCAACCCTGGATCGCGCCGGGCGCGACTCACGGCGCATGGAGATCACCACGTGAGAGCGAGATCGTTCAGCCACACCGGCATCACGGTGTCGGATTTCAACCGCTGCGTGCAGTTCTACTGGGAGATCTTCGGGTGCCCGCTTGTCGGCGTCGCCGATACGCCTCCGGACCGGGTCCGGACGTTCTTCGGCGTGGAGGGTGACGCGCCAAGCTGCAAGATCGGCTGGATCCGGGTGCCCGGCGGAGCCGTGCTCGAGGTGTTCCACTTCGAACCGCAGCAGCCGCCGGTCGCCGTGCCGTGGAACCGCGTGGGGCTCACCCACATCTCCTTCAACGTCGGCAACCTGGACAAGTGGTACGCCTACCTCCAGTCCAAAGGCGTCGAGTGCCTGAGCCGGCCAGAACGCTCCCCGCGCGGCCATTCGTTTTTCTTCTGCAAGGATTTCGACGGCAACCTGATCGAACTGATGGACCTCGGCTACATGTACTACGTACTCGGATGGCTGGGGCCGCTCGGGGGGTGGATCTTCAGAAGAGGGATGTATAAGAAATACTACTAGTTCCACATGGTTCCAAGCGGTTCCAGTGGGTTCTAGGTTCGGCGTTTGGAACCCAGAATCATTGGAACCGGCTGGAACCCTCTGGGACCTTTTTTTGGCCGCCCTTAGCGGCCCACCAAAAACAACTTTTCCTGTCTGCGTAGTGCCCAGCGAACCTTGCCAGCCGCATCGATGATGACGTCCTCTTCCTGCGCCATTCTGACGCGCTGACCGCCCCACTCCGGGACTGGCGTGGTCGATTGCAGTTCGATCGAGTACCACATGCTGGGGATCACCCTGGCGTCGCCGCGTCCGGGGACGCCGTCCTGATAGTCCCAGAGACCGATCAGCGGACCGGCGCCGTGACCGTGCAGGCCCACGGGATGGGAGTAAACGGTCCCGTCGATTGTCTGCGCTTTCATTCGTGCGCGCGAGGCCGCGAGGATCTCGTTGCCGGTGCGGCCGGGACGGATCTCGCTGACGACGATGTCCTGGAGCGTGTTGGAGTTCGTGAGCGCGCGGCGCAGTCCCTCGGGGGCATCGCTCTCGCCGGCGCGCAGCACGTATGCGTTGTGCTGCGTGTCGGTGTTCAGCCGCGCGACCGTGATGCCGACGTCGCAGTGGAGGACGTCGCCCGGCTGGATCACCGGGTCGGTGCCGATCTCCGCCTCGGTGTTTCCCTGCCGCTGCACACTGATGCTCGGCTGAAACCAGGTGTCGAGCCCCAGGTCGTTCACCCGCTGCCGCCACCACCAGACCAGGTCGCTGGTCCTGGTTTCGCCGGCTCTAATCGTCTTCGATGAGAACATCTCCTCGGTGAGGGACCAGACCAGCGCGTTCATTTTCTCGAAGAACGCTTCTTCCTCGGGCAGGCGCGAAGCGATCAGCTCGAGCGGGAGTGCCTCGGCGTTCCTGAACCTCGAGGTCCATTTCTCGCCGAGCGCCGTGCTCATGCCTTGCAGCTCGCCGCTGGAGAGACCGTCGGAAAACGCAAAGACCGTGGACCGGTTGATGCCGATCACCCGAGGGTTCCGTTCGTCGACGACCCCCTTGAGCGACTGCCACTGCTCGTCGCCCCAGAGCTCTGCCTGCTGCCCTCGGCCCACGTCTCCAGCCGCCGGCTTCGTCGAGCGGCGCGCCTCGAAGATCCCGCCCTGCGACGTGCCCCCGAGTGCGATCCGCTCGACGCACGCTGGCGTCACAGCGGCACCGCTGGCGGCGCACTTGTCGAAGAACACGTAGATCGTCCGCCGGCGCGCGGCGAAGGTCTCGGGCGACGTGACGGCCTTGAAAACGGGGTCCTCCACGTATTCGCGCATCGGGATGACCCACATGTCGACCCCGTGTTTCCGCATCAGGTTCGGCAGAAAGGTGTCGAGCCGCTTCTTGAGCCAGTCCTGCTGGAGCGCAGCCTGTTCGCGCAATGAGCCGAATGGCTTCGCCACCGGCTGACCCCAGGCGGACTGGCTCAGGACGGTGAGGAGCGCAACGAGCGACAAGAGCCGGCAGGTGTGTTTCATGGGATGACGATAACCTAGGATTCCGTCCGGACGATTGCGCGTTCGCCCGACTCGAGCAGGCGCGGCAATCGGTGCTCCGCGGAAGGGAGAAGGGCTACGGCGACCAGGAACAGCACCACGATGGCAAACGCGATGTAGCCGGCGGATGCGGGAAGCGGAGCCTGAGTGATCGTCCCCAGCGTCGCGGCATCGAACAGCGCCAGCAGGACCCGCTTCGTGCGGCCGCCGTCGGGGTCCGCGAGCGCGCCGAGGATCACGAACTTCAACACGAAAGCGGAGCTGGTGACGACGGCGAAGCTTCTCAACAGCCGCGGGCGATCTGGGGACATCACCAGCGTGTTCATGAGCAGCACGAAGAGCACGAAACCGACAATCAGGGCGGGAAGACCGGACCGCGGTGTCAGCATGTTCAGCACCTGCGCCGACGCGACGAGGAGGGCAACCAGCACCACCAAGCCATTCGCATTCTCGAGCGACGATCGTGAGCCGCGGAGCAGTCGCTCGGGGTCGACCGTGCCGCTGCGCACGAGCGCGGCGATGATCATCACCGCGAGCACCAGTGCAAACAGCGAGGGAGGAGCCCAGGGATCGGCGGCTCCCGGCTCGAGCCCACCGAAGAGCGCGACTGTCAGAAAGGCAAGCGGCAGCACGACCGCTTCGCGCGTGGCCGTCATTTCCGTTGCCTCAGCACGCGCATCGGGTTCAGGTCCGACAGATCCCGCTCGAGACCGGCCTGGAGCTCCGCACGCAGTTCGTCCGGGCTCCGCATCTGCAGGCCTGCATCGTCCAGCACCAGCCGCCCGGAGGGCGCGAGCGCGATCGCCTTCTCGACGTATGTAAGGCCGGCGGCAAACAGGGCGTCGTCGTTGTAGAGACGCCCCCAACCCTGTCGGTAGCAAGTGTAAGCCAGATAGAACTGCGTTCGCGCGTCACGTTCCGCGGGGTCCGCCCGGGAAAAAGCAGAGCGCGCCTCCTCGAATTGATCACGCTTGAAGAAGGCAAGGCCATCCGCGAAGGACCGCTGGTCTATTCGATACGCACCGACCTGGGCCGCGAGCCCGCCCGTCAGCTGTGCCACGCTGGCCGGCTGCCGGCTGTAGGTCCACGCGATTGCCGACGCATAGATGAGCGTCATCACCAGCCCCCCGACCCGGATCGCCTTCTCGCGCACGCGGCGATTGTACCCGTCCCGTGCGCACTGAGTGGCCTTCACTGAGGTGACACTTCTGCCGTTCAGTCGCCCAGCTCTGCCTTGGAATGTGGGCACATGAAGTGCAGAGTAAAAGAGAGGAGGCATACACATGTTCGCAAGAAAATTCGGAAGTCTGATCGCGGCGGCTGCCATCGCCCTGTCGACGTTCGCCTGCGCGGAGACGGATCCAGGCATCACCACCGCCGTGAAGGGCAAGCTCGCGGCCGACGACACGGTCAAGGCGTATCGCATCGACGTGGATACCAAGAACCGGGTCGTGACGCTGAACGGCGCCGTCGACACCGCGAGGGCCCGGGCGCGGGCCATCGAGCTCGCCAAGGCCACGGACGGCGTGACGGAGGTGGTCGATCGCCTGACGGTGACCCCCGGCGCGACCCCCACCACCGGCGTAGACGACAAGGTCCAGGGTGCGGCGACAGACACCCCGCGGGCCGCTGACGACAAGACCGACCGTGCCCAGAGCAAGGCCGGAGAAGCTGCCCGCGACGCCGACAAGAAAACCGACCGAGCCCAGAACAAGGCCGGTGACACGTCGGATCGAGCCGGTGACGCCATTGGTAACGCGGCCCTGACCTCGGCCATCAAGACCAAGTTTCTGGCCGA
>JACDBQ010000878.1 GCA_013694845.1 Acidobacteriota bacterium | reverse complement strand
GGACAGGCCCCTTAAGGGGCCTGTCCCCGGTGCGCCCCAAACGACTGACTTCACTTGGTCCGAACACCTTTTCTTGACGCGATCGAACAGCGCGTGCTCGTCTGCGACGGCGCGATGGGGACGATGCTGTACGCCAAGGGGATCTTCCTCAATCGCTCCTTCGACGAGCTGAACCTCACGCAGCCGGACCTCGTCGCCGAGGTGCACCAGGGCTACGTGCGGGCCGGCGCGGACGTCATCGAGACCAACACCTTCGGCGCCAACCGGATCAAGCTCGGCGCGTTCGCTCTCGCCGACAAGGTCCACACGATCAACCTGCAAGGCGCAAAGATCGCGCGGCATGCGGCGCGGGACCGCGCCTACGTGGCGGGCGCGATTGGACCGCTCGGCATCCGCATCGAACCGTGGGGGAGGACCGGCGTCGAGGAGACGGAAGTCTACTTCCGCGAGCAGGCGAAAGCGCTCCACGAGGGCGGTGTAGACCTGTTCGTCCTCGAGACGTTCCGCGACCTCAACGAGATCAGCGCCGCCATTCGAGCGATCCGCAGCGTCTGCGCCCTGCCGATCGTCGCCCAGGTCACGACCGAGCAGGATGGCAACACCCTCGACGGCGTCGCCCCGGAGAGCTTCGTCCCGCACCTGCAGGACCAGGGTGCGAACATCGTCGGGCTGAACTGCAGCGTAGGTCCGGCAGCCATGCTCGAGACCATCGAGCGGATGGCGCAGGTCGCCACCGTGACGCTTTCCGCCCAGCCCAACGCCGGCAGCCCGCGCGAGGTGGAGGGCCGCAACATCTATCTCTGCTCGCCCGAGTACATGGCGTCGTACGCGCGACGCTTCATCAACAGCGGCGTGCGGCTGGTTGGTGGCTGCTGCGGGACGACGCCGGATCATATCCGCCAGATCAAGACAGCCGTGCGGGCGCTGGCGCCTGCCGCGCCCCCGAGGGACAAGGCGACGGCTACGGTTCCGGCGGTGGCCCGGGTGGAAGTCGTGTCGCGGGCCGAGAAATCGCGGATGGCGAACGGTCTTGCCCGAGGCGTGTTCGCGGTCTCGGTCGAGCTCGTGCCGCCGCGCGGCTACGATGCGCACGCGCTTATCGAGCAGGCGCGGCAGCTCCGGATCCATGGTGTGGACCTGGTGAACATCCCCGATGGTCCTCGGGCGCGCGCACGCATGAGCGCGCTGTCGGCGTCGGTCATCGTGCAGCAGCAGACCGGGGTCGACACGATCCTGCACTACGCCTGTCGGGACCGGAACCTGCTCGGGATGCAGTCGGACCTGCTGGGCGCACACTCGATGGGTATCCGGAACGTGCTGCTCGTCACCGGCGATCCGCCGCACGCCGGTGATTATCCCGACGCGACGGCGGTATTCGATGTCGATTCGATCGGGCTCACGAATGTCGTCGCCCGGCTCAACCAGGGGCTCGATATCGGCGGGCAGCCAATCGGTGCGCCCACGGCGTTCCATATTGGAGTCGCGGTGAACCCATCCGCAATCGACCTGGACTACGAGCACCGGCGCTTTCGCTATAAGGTCGAGGCGGGCGCCGAGTTCGCCATCACCCAGCCGGTCTTCGACGTGGCTGCGCTGGTCACGTTTCTCGAGCAGAGCGACGCCAGAATCCCGGTGCTTGCGTCGATCATCCCGCTCGCGAGCCTGCGACATGCGGAGTTCATGGCCAACGAAGTGCCGGGAGTGTCCATCTCAGCGGCGGTGGTCGACAGGATGCGCCGCGCCGAGGTCGCCGGTCGTGGCGCTGCGGAAGGGCTCGCGATCGCCTCGGAGATCGTGGCTGAGGTGAGGCCGCATGTTCAGGGGATCCAGATCTCGACCGCCGCCGGAGCGATCGAATCCGCCCTCGGCGTCATGAAAGCATTGGCAGCGTGACCCGGGTTTGCACGGCCGACCGTTTGCTTGCTCCTGTACAGGCCACCGAGATATAGTCGCAACTCCTTATGTCCTTATTCGACCGCAAGACCCCGCCACAGGATGACGTCGTGTCCGGGACCGACGCCGCCAGCCGCGCGCTTTCCGTCACGGCGGTCGAGAACGACTTCGTCGAAGGCGTTTACGACAAACTCGCCAAGGTCTACGACCTGACATTCGGCCCCGCGCTTCACCCCGGGCGCCTCCAGGCGATTCAGCGGATGGACATCCAGCCTGGTGAGCGCGTGCTCGAGGTCGGCGTCGGGACCGGGATCAACCTGTCGCTGTATCCGAAGCACTGCACGGTCACCGGCATCGACTTCTCGAGCTCGATGCTCGAAATCGCCCGTGAGCGCGCCGCGCGGAAGGAGATCCGCAATATGCGGCTGCTGCAGATGGACGCCGGGGATCTGAAGTTTGCCGACGGCTCGTTCGACATCGTCTACGCGCCCTATCTGATCAGCGTCGTGCCGGACCCGGTCAAAGTCGCGCAGGAGATGCACCGCGTCTGCCGTTCGGGCGGGCGGATCATCTTCTTGAATCACTTCCTCAGCCCCAACGCGCTGCTCTCGCGAGTCGAGCGACTGATCTCGCCCTACACGATTCACATCGGGTTCAAGGCGGACCTCGATCTCCCGGCGTTTCTGACCCAGGCGAACCTCCAGCCGGTTTCCATCGAAAAGGTGAACGTTCCGCGGCTCTGGTCGCTCGTCACGTGCGTCAAGGACTGACGAACCCAGGCGCACGACCGGCGGAATCCATCAGCTCAATCACTTCGCAGCAGCGAACCCGTCTGTCCGGACTGCTGGTCGCCGTCCTCTTCTGCGCACCGCTGTTCGTGGGCCTCGGCCGCACCGATTTCAAGGGGGACGAACCGATCTACTCATTCGCAGTCGACGCCATGCTGAAGAGCGGTGACTGGCTGACGCCGCGCTCCATCCCCGACGAGAACGCAGCCTTCCTCGAGAAACCTCCCCTCAAGTTCTGGATCATCGCGGGATCGATACGATCCGGCCTTCTGCCCCACAACGAGTTCGGCCAGCGGTTCTGGGATGCCGCGTTCGGCGCGGTGTCGTTCCTCTACGTGTTCGCGTTCGGCGCCCGAATTGGAGGTCCGCTCTGTGGCGTCATCGCGGTATTCGCGTTGTTCGTCCACCGGCCCCTGCTGTACGAACACGGTGTCCGCAGCAACAACATGGAGGCCCCGCTGCTGCTGGCGTATTGCGGGGGCATCTACCACGCGCTCGCCTGGTCTTCCGCGATCGCACAGCGGGCTCGTCTGCTGCACCCACAGGCGGTCGGGGCGTTCTTCGTGCTCGGCTTCATGACGAAGTTCGTCGCGGTCGTCTTCCTGCCGTTCATTCTCGTGGTCACCGCGCTTCTGTTCCCGCACTGGCGGCGGCGCGCGGTGGACGACTGGCGCGCGTGGGCGGTGGCGACCCTGCTGGTGGTCGCGGCGAGTGCGCCCTGGTTCCTCTACGAGACCGTCCAGCATGGGCGGGTGTTCTGGGACGTGCTGCTCGGCGAGCACGTTTACAAGCGCATGACGGCCTTCCTGGATCCTTCGCACCTCAAACCGTGGCACTACTACTTCACCACGCTATACCGCGAGACCCTCGCCAATGGGACCGCGATCGCCATCGTCCTCGGGATGGGACTGCTGGCGTTCAGGACGATCCGGGAGCGCTGGGACGCCGGAGTCTTGATCCTGTTGTGGTTTGCCGTGCCGTTCGCGGCGATCTCGGTCGGAAGCTCGAAGCTGTATCACTACACCTACCCTTTTCTGCCTCCTCTCGCCCTGGCGGCCGGTTATCTTCCCGCGGCCCTCTTGTCCCGCGACTCACGCGTGAGGCAGGCATTCGAGAATGCGGGTGAGCGGGTCGCACGATTGCCGCGCCTGCAGGCCCTCCGGCATCGGGTCCCTGTGCTGCGCAGGGCGGTCATGGCCATTGCGGTCCTCGCGTTCGTCGTCGCCGTTGTGACAATCGTCTACGGCCGCTTCGGGATCCGGATCGGCGATCTGCTGCTCTTCCGGAACGCCTCGATCATGCGGCCGCTCGTCGCGGGTATCATTCTGCTGGCGCTCGCAGGTTGGGGGAGACTGGCCGGCCGGACCGTGATGATCGCGACCCTCCTCGCCATGCTCCCGTCAGGCGCCTACCGTGCCACCCTCGAGAAGCTCACCGAAAATGACGAGCCGATGCAGGTGCTCCGCGATTGCCTTGGCACCTGGATGCCGCCGGGCGACCGCCCCGGGGTGTTCGTCCACACGGCGGATCCGGGGCAATGGCGCTATGTTTACTATTTTCGCGACCTCGGATGGGAGCAGCCCTCCGAGCACGACGATCGCCAGCTGATCGCGCCCTTGTTCCTGCCGGCGCAACAGCGGCCTGTGCTGCTCGGGGTGGACGATTACGCTAGATTTGAACGCGCGCTCGCTGCGGGACGCATGGAGGGCGCAGAGACCGGCGGCCCGCAGAGCGCCGAGATGCTCGGTCAGTTATCGCGCATGACGAACATCCGCTTTGACGATCACCGTATGCTGCTCCTGCCCGGGCGATACGCGGCGTGCGGCCCTGCGACCATCGCGGCGCCCAAGGGCTGAGACGGTCCGTGACTCAGCATCCGCTCTCACTTTCGGCGGTCGTCCCGGCTTTTAACGAGGAAGCCCGGCTCCCCGACACGCTGCGCAAGGCCACCGCATATTTGTCCGGGACCGCCTGGGACTGGGAGGTGCGGGTCGTGGACGATGGCTCGACCGACGGGACCCGGCGCATCGTCGAGGAGTTCGGCCGTATGGACCCGCGGGTGATCTTGCAGGCGGAGCCCCATCGCGGGAAGGGAGGCGCCGTGAAGGCGGCGCTCCTGCAGGCGCGCGGATCGTACCGGTTCATCTGCGACGCGGACCTGTCGATGCCGATCGACGAGCTCGCCCGCTTCCTGCCGCCGAACCTCACGAACGTCGACGTGGCGATCGGCAGCCGGGAAGGTACCGGCGCCATGCGTGTCGACGAACCGCATTTTCGCCACCTGGCGGGGCGGGCATTCAACATCGCCGTCCGCCAGCTGATCGTGCCGGGGATCCAGGACACGCAGTGCGGCTTCAAGATGTTCACCGCCGCGGCGGTCGACGCGATTTTTCCCTACGTCACCGTGGACGGCTGGGCTTTTGATATCGAAGCGCTGTACATCGCGCGCTTGAGAGGCCTCACGATCCGTGAGGTGCCAATCGAGTGGCACTACCGTCCTGAATCGCGGGTGCGAATGCTTCGCGACGGCGTCGGCATGTTCGCGGAGCTCCTCCGCATCCGCGCGCGGGCAGGCCGCGGCGCCTATCGCATGCGACTGGACGGTCGCCCCGGTCCGGCCGCTTAAAACGGTTTCTCGAGCGACTCCGACTGCGGCGTAAAGAGCCTGGCGCCGTCTTCGGTGATGACCATGTCGTCTTCGAGGCGGACGCCGAATTCGCCGCGCAGGTAGATCCCTGGTTCGTCACTGTAGGTCATTCCGGGAGCGAGCGCCGTCGTATTGCCCCGCACGAGGTACGGCCACTCGTGCCAGTCCATGCCGATGCCGTGGCCCACGCGGTGCGTGAAGTACTGGTAGTCGGGGCCGTACCCGGCGTCGACGATGACTTTGCGGGCGGCCGCGTCGACCGCCTCGCAGGAGACACCGGGTCTGGCGGCGGCCAAGGCCGCGTCCTGCGCCTTCCGGTCGATCTCGAAGACACGCTTCATCTTGTCTGTGGGTTTGCCGAGCACGAACGTGCGGCTCAAGTCGGACTGGTACCCCGCGATGTTGCAGCCACCGTCGATCAGGAGGATCGTGCCTTCTCGAATGGTCTGTGGTGTGATCGAGCCGTGCGGCAGCGCCGAGTACTCGCCGACCTGCACTCCCGCGCCTCCGTCGAACCCCAAGCGGGCGTGCGCCGCCGAGACGAGTCGGGCGAAATCGTTCTGGGTCATGCCCTCCGCCAGACTCTTGTACGCGGCCTGGTACGCCCGGAGGGTGACGTTCGACGCGAGCCGCATCAGCTCGAGCTCGTGCGCGTCCTTGATCATCCGGCAGCCGGCGGTGACCGGTGTGCCGCTGACGACCGTCACCCCGTGCGCGGCCCTGGCGACGCCGTCGCTGAACACGAAGTCGACACGCTCTTCCACGGCGAGTCGACCGGTGGTGACGCCGCGGTCGCGGAGCCCCTGCCCGACGCGCTCATACGGGCTCTCATGCTCGTGCCAGGTGCGGACATCGGCAGTCCCGGCGAACGGCCCCAGCCCGATCTGCTCGCGGGCGCGATCTTCCTCGAAGGCGGGGCAGACGAAGAAGGGCTCCCCTCTGGCCGGGATGACGCAGGTGAACAGGCGCTCGCCCCCGCTCCAGTCGATGTTCGTGAAGTAGACGAGCGACGTCCCGCTGCACAGCATCAGCGCATCGAGCTTCTGTTCGGCCATCAGCCGGCGCGCCTTTTCCACGCGTCCGCGGCGCTCGTCCGCCGTGATCGGCCGCGCTTGGGAGCGCATGGAGGTCAGCGCGCGGATCGCAGGCGGCAGATCCGCGGGCGCTTGGGCCCCGAGCTTCGGTGCGTGCAGCATCGCCGCGGCAGCCCCGGCCCCATACAGAAACGTCCGGCGTGTCAACATCGTCATCTCCAGATTCCTCTCACCGAGCTTCCTTCTCACAGAGCAGGCGAAGCTCACAAAGAGTACACGGAAAGCACTGCTCTGGAGGCTGGCGCCGGTCTACCAACCGACGGTTCTATGTGTGCCTTGAGAGCTCTGTGAGAGACCTACGGTAGTTGCTGAATCAGCTGGTCAGCCGCGATTTCCGCCCCGTTGGTCGCGGGCTTCTCGGGAGACGGGGGGGACGCGAGCAAGGCGTTCAGGGCCGCGCGCCAGTGGCCGGCGAATAGTGATGGCTGTTCCAGGTAAGCGCAGCGGAGCACCCGCGGCATCTCGCGCAC
>JACDBQ010000865.1 GCA_013694845.1 Acidobacteriota bacterium | reverse complement strand
TGCTGAGAACTCATACATGAAGCACAGGCTCGTAGCACTGTTGTTGTTGACGGTCGTGGTGTCCGGCTGCGCCGCCAATCGGGCCTTCCGGCGGGGTCAGGACGCCGCGCGCAGCGGCAACTGGGATGCCGCCGTCACCGAATACACCAAGGCGGTCCAGGCGAATCCGGACCGCGCCGAATACAAAATTCAGCTCGAGCGCGCCATGCAGAGTGCCGCGCAGGCGCACATCAGCCTGGCTCGCGAGTTCGAAGAGAAGGACTCGCTCGATGCCGCGCTGAACGAATACCGTCGGGCGGCCGAGTTGGATTCCAGCAACCGCCTCTCGACCGCCAAGGTGACGGAGCTCGAAAAGAAGATCCGCGACCGGATCGAAGCGACGCGTCCCCGTCCGACGATCGACAGGCTGCGCGACCAGGCACGCGCGATGGGCCAGCCCGTCATCGATCTCACGACCAGGCTGCCGAGCCTGAAGTTCCAGAACTCCAGCCTGCGCGACATCCTCAATTTCATTGCCACGCAGAGCGGCATCAACATCAGCTACGACCAGTCATATCAGGACCGCGCGTACACCATCGTGCTCGAAGATGTCACCGCGGAGCAGGCGCTGCAGCAGATCATGCTGGCGAATCAGCTCTTCTACAAGGTGATGAATCCGAAGACGATCCTCGTCATTCCTGACAACGCCCAGAATCACGCCAAATACGACGACCTCGTACTGCGGGTCTTCTACATCGACCACGCCGACGTTGCCGAGCTCGCGCAGATCATCAACTCGATGACCCGGATCGCCACGATGGCCGTGCAGCCCACCGTTCTGCAGAACAAGACGGCCAACACGATCACGGTCCGTGCGACCGCGCCGGTCGTCGAGATCATCGAGAAGCTGATTCGCGCCAACGACAAGCCGCGCGCGGAAGTGTTGATCGATATCCAGATTCTGGAAGTGAACCGTCAGCGGGTGAAGCGGCTCGGCCTCAATCTGAGTGAATACGCCCTGGGCGGAACGTTTTCGCCGGAGGTCGCGCCACCCAACACGTCCGGAGGCATTCCGCCGGGGCCTCCACCGCCGTTCAATCTGAACACGATCAGCCAGGGCGTCAGCACGGCTGACTTCTATCTCACGGTGCCCACGGCGGTGCTGCGGTTCCTCGCGACCGACTCCCAGACCAAGCTGATCGCCAAGCCTCAGCTGCGCGGAGCGGAAGGGGCGAAGCTAACCTTGAATCTGGGTGATGACATCCCAGTCATACAGACGGTTTTCGGCGCGGCGGTGGCGGGTGGCTTCGCCAGTATTCCCCAGTCGTCGTTCACCTACCGCACGGTTGGCATCATCGTCGAAATGACGCCGCGCGTGACGTACGAAGGGGACATCAAGCTCGAGTTGTCTGTCGAGAGCAGCTCTCTCGGGCCCAGCATCAGCGTCGGGGGACAGGATGCGCCGTCGTTCAGTTCGCGGAAGGTGACGACGACCCTGCGCCTTCGTGAGGGGGAATCCAACCTGCTCGCCGGTCTGCTCCGCGATGACCAGCGGAAGATCCTGACCGGATTCCCTGGACTGATGCGGGTGCCGGTGCTTCGCTCGTTGTTCGGTCAGTCGAATGACGAGGTGAGTCAGTCGGATATCGTCATGCTGCTGACGCCGCGAATCATCCGGACCCACGAGCTCACGGCCGAGGACCTCGCCCCGATCTTCATTGGGACACAGTCGAACGTCGGCATCGGGGGGCCGCCGCCGCTGATCACGCCGCCGACCCTCGGCGCGGAAGGGCCCGGCGTATCACCGACGCCGGCCCTCGGGACTCTCCAGGTACCGACGGTTGCCGGGCGGCCCGGCGAACAGCTGCCACCGGTCGCGGCCCCGGCAGGGACGCAGTCGCCCAATCCCCCGCTTCCTCCTGGAGCCGCACCGAGGCCTGGAATTCAGCCGCCAACCGTTCCTCCGGCCGGCCCCCCGCCTGGCACCGTGCCGCCGGGAACCACCGGCGTACCGCCGGGCACCACCGGTGTGCCGCCGACAGGCACCACGACCGGCGGCCTGCCGGAGACCGGTACCGCGCCCGTGACGCCTCCGCGTGACCCGGCCACGGCGCTGCCTGGACCGCCGAGTGCGCCTGGCACGACGTCGACTGCGGCGCAGATCATCGTGACGCCCGCCGCCGGCAGCGAATTCCGAGTCGCGGGCGGCCCGTACCTGACGCCGGTCTCGATCAACAACGCCGCGCGGCTGTCGACCCTGTCGCTGACGATCACCTTCAACCCGGCGGTGGTCCGTGTTCGCAACGTGCAGGAAGGCACATTCATGCGCCAGGGGACGGCGACCGCATCGTTCACCCCGAAGATCGACAACGTCGCCGGCCGGGTCGACATTACGGTTGCCCGAATCGGCGACCAGGTTGGCGCCTCGGGGGCGGGGCTCATCGGTTCGCTCTTCCTCGATGCGGTTGCGCCCGGGACCTCCACTGTCCAGGTCAACGGCATCGCGACGGCGCCCGACGGCTCGCCGATTCAGCTGCAGTTCAGCCCCGTTACAGTGACGGTGAGGTGATTCACGTGCGACGTCCGACGTTCGACGTGCGACGTGCGAGGTGCGACGTGCGAGGTGCGGCCGTGCGATCTGCGATCTGCGCGCGGGGGTTCACGTTCATCGAACTGCTCGTCGTATCGACGCTGCTGATCATTCTCGCGTCGGCCATCATGCCGATGGCGAAGGTGACCATGCAGCGGCAGCGCGAGGGGGAACTGCGGCGGTCGCTCCGCGAGATGCGAACGGCGCTGGACAAGTTCAAGGATGCCGCGGACAACGGGCTCATCGGCCCGATGGATCTGAAGACCGGCGCCGAGGGTTATCCGGCCGACCTCGAAATACTGATCGAAGGCGTGAGCGTCGTGAACGACCAGAGCGGCCGGAAGCTCAAGTTCCTGCGGCGCCTCCCGATCGACCCGATGACCAATTCGAGCGACTGGGGCAAACGGTCCTATCAGGACAAACCTGATGCGACCTCGTGGGGAGGGCAGAACGTTTTTGACGTCTACACCAAGTCGAAGGGTGCGGCGCTCGACGGCACGAAATATCGAGACTGGTAACGACTGCGGGTTGCGGATGGCGGATTGGTGATGTACGGATTGCAGATTTCTGATTGTGGATCGTGGGTTGCGCCTCGAATGATGAGGGCCGATGCTGATTGACCGTGCTGGTCTCGAACGTCGTCGTCAGGCGGGATTCACCCTGATTGAGCTGCTCGTCGTGATTGCGTTGATCTCGATCCTCGCAGCCATGGCGGTGGTGCAGTACCGCAACTCGATCCAGCGGACCCAGGAAGCCACGCTCAAAACCAACCTGTTCCGGATGCGCGATGCGATCGACCAGTACTATGCCGACAAAGGCAAGTACCCCGCATCTCTCGACGCCCTGGTGTCGGACCAGTACCTGCGCAGGATCCCCGACGACCCCCTGACCAAATCCGCCGACAGCTGGCAGACGGTCCCCGCCGAACCGGACCCTGGCAACCCATCGGCCGAGCCTGGGATTTACGACGTCAAGAGCGGTGCGCCGGGTCAGGCTCTCGACGGAACGACCTTCGCGGACTGGTAACGCGGCCGAAAGCTGCTCGAGCTCTCGCTCGATTTTGCCCGTCGCCGAGGAGCATTCAGTCCTTGCGACTCCACGGGTCAACCAGGCTCGCCCGGACTATCCCGTCAAAATGGAAAGGGCGCTCTGCGAGCGCCCTTTCCATTCAAGTGCGACGATCTTCTACAGGCCCGAGATCGTCACCGTGGTGTTCTGGCTGGCCACGACCGCTCCGCTGAGACCGATGACCTCGACCTGGACGTTGTAGTTGCCCCGCTGTGAATACGAGTGGGAGGTCTGCGGCCCCGACGTCTCGACGACCGAGCCGTCACCGAAGGTCCAGCGGTACGCCCGCACCTGCGCGCCGCTCGTCCCAACTGCCACGAACGTGACGGGCGAGTTCGGCGCCGCGGGATTCGGCTGCGCGTTGAGCGTGAGCGCGAGGGAACCGATCGTCACCGACGTGGTTTGTGTCTGCGTCGTGTTGAGCGCGTCGCGCGCGGTCACACTGACGGTGTAGCTTCCCGGCGCATTGTAAACGTGCGACGCCGTCGTCGTTCCATTGAACGACCCGAGCGACTGGCTCTGCCCGTCCCCGAAATTGATCGTCGCATCGGTGATGTTCGCTTCTGTCGGTGAGACGATGCTGAATGCGACCGGTGTGCCGACAGTCGTCGAGGGAGGACTTGGGGTCACGGTGTTGATCAGGCGCGCGCTCAACGCAATGTTGAGGTCGCTGGTCTGACTGCCCGCCGATGCGGTGACAGTCGCGTTGCGATTGGTGGTCAGCGTAACGACCGCGACGCCGGTCTCGTCGGTCGTGGCGGTGGTGCTCGACAGTGTTCCGGCGTTCGTCCGGAACGTGACCGGTATGCCTCTGAGCGGCGTTCCCGATGCATCCTCGACCCGCGCGCGAACCTCCGTCGTACCGCCCGCGGGCCCAAGTCCCTGGCTCGACGTGACGACGATCCGTCCGGCGGCTGCGGTGCCGACCGAGAGGTTCTCGATTCTTCCGGAGGCTCCTCCGGAGAATGCCGTGACCGTCGCGAGCCCGCTCTGTCCGTTCGAGATGAACTTCACGCGGACCTGTCCATTGTGGGTGCGCGCTTCGGTCGGCTCGATCCGGCCGATGGTGGTCGTGAACGACACCAGCGTGCCGTTCTGCACCGGCGTTCCGGCGCCAGGTTGTGTCGTGGTGGTGGTGGGGGTGCCGGCTCCGGCTCCGGGACCGGTTCCGGGTCCGGTTCCGGTTGAGGGCGGCGCCGTGGTCACGCCGTTCTCGATGACAGTGGCGATGATCTCGATTTCGCCATTGATCGGCACACTGGTCGCGGTTGGAAAGAGCGTGATGACCGTGCCCGACGGGGCGAGCAGGGGGACCTTGTCACACGCGGAAACCAACGAAATCAATGCCGTTATCGTCAGAACAGCGGGAAGGGTCGCGATGCGAGCGAAAGCCTGAGGCCTGTAATGTGGTACCATGAATGACGCTAAGGATAATACTCTCATGCATTTAGCTGGTCAAGCCAGCCAGCGCGGCTACGCGATGGCGGCAGTGTTGGTTGGCGTCGCCGTCATGGCAATCGTCATGAGCGCGCTGCTTCCGGTCTGGCGACAGCAGTCGCAGCGTGAGAAGGAAGCCGAGCTTGCTTTTCGTGGCGAACAGTACGCGCGCGCGATCTACCTGTTTCAACGCTCGAACGGTGGTCAGAACCCGCCGAACCTCGACGTGCTCGTGTCCGGGCGCTACATCCGAAAGAAGTATAAGGATCCGGTCAACGACGACGGCGAGTTTCTTCCCTTGGCGGTTGGCGCCAATCAACCGGGTCCGCAGGGCGGCCCCTCGGGTCAGCGCGGCACCCCGAATCAGCGCGGCACCGTTCCGGGCTCGAGTCCGGGTCAACGGACGGGGCAGGGGCAGGT
>JACDBQ010000859.1 GCA_013694845.1 Acidobacteriota bacterium | reverse complement strand
CGATGATGGCGCCGACACCGAAGAACCCTTCGACCGTGTTCATCGTGGAGGTGTGCTGGGTCGTTGAGGCCGAGAGGTCCCCGATGAGCGCAAGCGCCCCGGTCTTGAAAATGCCGATTGCCGCGCCGGACACTGTCAGCAGCAGCAGGAAGAGCGCAAAAGAGTTCGCGACCGCGAACAGGGACGATGCAATCGCAAAGATCGCGAGGCCCAGGATGATCGTCTTCTTGCGTCCCACCGTATCGGCGAGGTGACCCAGCGTGACAGCCCCCAGCGCGATCGCCGTCATCGTCGCGTAATGAAACGCGCCGGCGGCCGTCATGCTGAGGCCGAACTCTTTGATTACCTGCGGAATGATGACGCCGACCGAGTCGGTGGTCATGGCGAACATCGTGAACATCATGAACGTCAGCCAACGGGTGGCTGCCCGATTGCTCAAAGCCGCCAATGGCCCTCCTGACCTTCCGGACTCGACCAGCGGATCGAAGCGTTGCGCGACGGCAGATCCACGTGGAGCCACGCCCAATCGCCGCCGTTCCGCCACTCGAGATACAGCGCCTGATCGGGCGCGTCGGGCATCGCGAAGTCTCCATCGAACGCCGGATGCGCGTTACGAAAACGGATCAAGTCGCACAACTGCTGGACGATCGGCTGGCGCAGCGCCTCCGACAGTTCCGCCTCAGAGTAATAGTGACGATTGATGTCACCCCCACGCCGGTGCGCTGGAGGAGATCGAGATCGTTCCGGCCCGCGAGCAGGCCCACGTAATAGATCTGCGGAATCCCCGGCGCGAAGAACTGAATGGCTCGTGCGAGCAGGTAGTCGCGATCGTCACCGCCCACCGCGTCATAGTACGTGCAGTTGACCTGGTAGAGATCGAGGTTGCTGGCCGCCGCGCCGGTCGCCTTCCGGCTCCCGCCTGCGCTGCGGCGATGGATCTCTTCGACGAGCGCATCGATCGCAGGCGGCGGGAGGAGGCCCGGGCGTTCAACGGGCCCCGACCGGTCCGCTGCCACGTCATGAACGCCGATCCCGTCGTGGGTGTCGAGCACGGTGACGGCGTTGCGCGGGCTGATGGCCAGCCAGTGCCGCAGAGGACGCGGGTCGCACTGATAGAGCGCGTGCAGGACGAGCGGCGGCAGGGCGAAGTCGTAGACGCGGCCGACGTGACGGGCGATTTCGATCTGCTGCTGATAGTGCGAGTGAATCTCGACGAGTATCTCGATCCCGAATGTGCGGGCGCGGGCGGTCAGGTCGGCGATGAAATCGAAGGTCTCGGACAGCATGAAGCAGCTGGTCCCGGCCCGCTTGATCGCGTACCCGGCGGCGTCGAGACGCGCCATCGTAATGCCGGCGTCGCTGAAGGCGGTAAGAATCCGCTGGAGGTAGTGCTCGCCTTCCAAGCCGAGAACATCGATGTCAACCTGCTCCGCGGTAAAGGTCGTTCAGAGGACCCTTCTGCTGCCGTCGCGCAACGGCATCATGGTGAAAGGCAGGCTGGGTCGCGGCCGATAGATGCGCAGCAGATCCTGTTCGCACAGCCCCTGGGGAAAGACGCGATCCAGCGTCAGAAACAGGCCCGCGTACTTCGACGCAGATCCATGCGCCAGGAAATCGACGAACTCGGCCGACTTCGCCGAGAGGTGATTCACGATGACGTCGGCCATCACCTCCACCGCCCGGCCGAGCGCCCGCACGTCGTCCCAGGTACCGAGACGCGGGTCGACCTGCGTGTGATTCGATCGGGTCGAAACCGGCGTCGGCGCCGTCGATCGGATGAAAGAACGGCAGGAGGTGCACGCCACCGAACAGGTCGGCGAGCGGGCCCTGGAACAGCTTCAGCAGGCCGTCCAGGCCGTGCCCACCGAGCCGGTCGACGTAGGTACTGAGCTGGACCTCGTTTTTTATGCGCAGCACTGCTCTCTATTTCTTCTTCGCCTTTGCCGCGGCTTTGTCAAGATTCTCCTTCACCCTGAACTTCACAATCCTGCTTATCAGCGCAAGGGGGACGGGTCTGGCCAGGGGAAACTTCACGGAACCCTTGGCTCGCTCGTAAACAGACAGTTCCTTCTCGAACTTCTCAATTCCTGTCGGCGTCGGATAGAACCCGACATGTTCTCTCCAGGCACCAAAATGAACCAGATTACCCTCGAGTCTGAAGGTCGGGAGGCCATACCTGACTGTCTCTTCGGCGTCTGGTGCGGCTTTTCTGATCCTTAGTCTTATCTTCTCTAAAACCTCCTGAACGTCATCGGGGAAGGCCGCAATGTACTCATCAATATTTCGAGGTGGGGTTTGCGTAGTTCTCACGTCATGTCCTCCTTACGCTCCTGAAAACTTTCCGACATGGATGCGCGCCGACCAGGACGCGTTCGCTAATCGTCCAGCGCCGACGCGAGCTGACGCAGGAAGAGCCCGACGTCGGTGACGATGCCGATCGTCTGAGACGAGCCGCGGTCCGCGAGCTTCGTCACGACCGCCGGGTTGATGTCCACGCACACCAGCGGTACCCACGCCGGCAGCATGTTCCCGACGCCGATGCCGTGCAGCATGGTCGAAAGCACCAGCACGAGCGTCACGCCCTCGAGCGACGCCGTATAGCGATCCTGCGCTTCGACGAGGTCCATCACCGTGTCCGGCAGCGGACCATCGTCTCGAATACTTCCGGCGAGTACGTAGTCCACGCTGCGGCGGATGCATTCGAACATGACGCCCGATCCCAGCACGCCGCTCGCCACCGCCGGGCGCAAACCGCCCGCGCGGTAGATCGTGTTGATGGCGCGCATGTGGTGGCGGTGGCCGCCCTCGATCGCGCGCCCGCTCTCCATGTCCACGCCGAGCGACGTGCCGTAGAGCGCATGCTCCGCGTCGTGGACCGCAAGCGCGTTGCCGGCGAGCAGCACGTCCACGTACCCATGACGGATCAGATCGCAGAAGTAGGCGCCGCCGCCGGTGTGGACGACCACGGGCCCGACCACGAAGGCGATGCGCTCGCCAGCCTGCTTGGCCGCACGCATCATCGCGGCAATGCGCACCACCCCTGCCTCGACGCGGCGCTCGGACGAGATCTCGTTCGACATGAACGCGAAGCCGAGCCGATCGCGCGCCTGGAACTCCGGCACGACCTTGATCCCGTGGATGCCGCAGACGACCGCGTCACCGGCACGGATCTCACGCAGCTTCCGGCAGGCCGGGCGGCCCTCGTCGATCACGATCGCAGCATCCATGCGCTGGCGATCGACCTGCACCCACCCGCCGCCGATGCGCACAGATGTCCGATGGTTCGTCGTGGAGTAGAAGTCCTCCGGCGCGCAGCCGTCGCGATCGGCCAGCACGATGTGGGCGTTCTCGGCATTTGCGACGCGGCACCCGAGTGACACCAGCTCCTCGAGGACCGCGGCCAGCGCGGCGAGCGTCCTGGACGTGACGCGCATCGACACGAAGGACGGTTCGTCGTTGGTGCGGCCGATCCTGAACTCGAGGACGTCGAACGCCGCGTCGTGGCGGACAACGGTGTCGAACATCGCGTTCATGAGCTGGGAGTCGATGAGGTGACCCTCGGCCTCGACGATTTCTGTGACGGGGAGCGGTTCGATCATCATCCTCGACAGCGGCAGAGACGCTGGCCCTGGCGTAAGCCCTACTTCACAATCTCGATCGGCGGCAGAGGCCTCGAGACGGTGCGCGTGTTGTAGCGCTCCATGTATTCCAGATGCGCGGGCGTCCGCGGATAGTGTTCTGCCAGTCCGTACGGATAGCCGCTCATGCCCTGGAACGGCAGCGGCTCCACGGTGTGAGGACTCGCCGAATTGATGTCCATCTCCTTGCTGTACCCGACAACGTAGAGGAGGAACGTGCGGGTCAGACCTGGCGGCAACGGCTGAAGGGAGGCGGCATCGAAGGACAACGCAATCTCGTCGCCTGGGCGCGACACAACGAACATGTCGTCGCGAGCGGCGAGCAGCGGCCTGACGTCTCCCTCTCGCGTATACCGGCCGGTCATCACTTTCCAGGGAGACACGGTCGCGACGCGCTCGTAATCGTAGCCGTAAGGCTGACGCCCGTCCGGCGTGGACTCGGCGGAGAACCCGCGCCACCGCAGATCGGCGACAACGGGATCGTGACGCGCAAGGACCGTCGGAAACCCTCCCCCGGACGAATCGACGAGCACCTGATCCCAGTAGATGCGCATATTCGTCACGATACGCACCTCGCGGGTGGATGCCGGCACCCTGCCACGGAGGTCGACGACGACGGTCTGCGGACGACCGACGGGAATGCCGATATTCTCGATCACCGTCCGCCACATCCCTCGCGCGTCTCTCACCTGCAGCGCCGGAGGGCTCAGCGTCTGGCCGCTCTGATGCGCGGCGACGTTGTCGCCTGAGAACGCGTAGTCGGTCCACCCGGTCATCAGCAGCACGGCGCGATCGGCGGCAGCGCCGAGATCGAGCGTCAGCGTGTGCGGTTCGGCATATCCGCGGATCGGGCGCAGGCCGAAGTCGTCCGGGTAGGTCCGGTCGATCCGCTCCAACCGCTCTCGGACATCGTGCCCGTGCTCGTCGGTCGCCCCGGCCAGCGCGGCTGCGCCGCGCGTCGTCGTCACCCCGAAGCCTGAAGCCTGAAGCCTGGAGCCTGTCG
>JACDBQ010000858.1 GCA_013694845.1 Acidobacteriota bacterium | reverse complement strand
CAACGGGCCGGACCTACCCCTCAGGCAGCTCCTCCATCGCGCGGCGGAATTCCTCGTAGTACTCCTCTAGGGTGCCGAGGCCCGCTTCCGCTCGCCGCGCGTCGACGTTGGCCTCGTCCTCGATAGGGGTCTGCGGGGTGAGCTCGCCGTCGGGGCCAGCCCCGAGCTGTGTGCCATAGACCTGCGGCTGGCCCTTGGCCACGCGGACCCGGTCGACGAGGTAGGCCAGGTCACCGGCACTCGCGTCGCCCGCGTCGACCGCTCCGTGCAGGTAGCGGAGCCCCAGCTCCTGGAGGTCGAGCTGCCGATCAGCGTGCTGGATGACCACCCACGCAGCGAGTGAGCCGTCCTCGCCCACCATCGACCAGCCGGGCCACCCGTGCTCGTCGAGGATCTCGCGGATGCGCAGTGAGTTTGCCTCATCGACGGCGCCCATCTGGCCGAACAGCTCCTCGGCGGATCGGTCGTCACCGGGCGGAGCGACGCCGGTGCGGACTGCCCGGTCTTCGGCCATCATCGCCAGGAGCTCGTCGATCTTGTCGGCGAGCTCGTGAGTGATGGCCTCCCCTGACGGGGACGCCGGTCCGGAAGGCGAAGCCGTTGCCGACGCGGATGCAGCGTTCCGAGGACGCAGCGGCGATGGATCGGCCGAGGGCGCATCCCGGGACGTGGCGCAAGCCGTGAGGAGCGCGGCAAGGACGGCCAATGTCGCCGCTGGGCGGCGAAGCGAGAGCGTCATGCCGGAAGCGTAGTGCAAACCCCTGGCCTGGCGAGTCGATGCATTCGTGACACGATCCGGAAGGAAGCGGAAGCTACGCTGGACGAATGAGCGACCAGACGATCCGACCGGCCTTCAGCAAGTGGCCCGACTACAACCGCCGCCTCCTCGAGGTCGTCGCCGCGCTGAACGATGAACAGCTTGCGATCCGCCCGTCGCCCGACCGATGGCCGATCTGGGCGACGGTGGGCCACCTGGCCTGCCAACGGGTCTTCTGGCTGTGCGACTTTGCCGGTGAGGCCGGCGCGGCGACCACCCGGTTCACGAACGCCGGGCACGACTGCCCAGGTGACGACGACCTTGAGAACGTGCTCAGCGCCGGACAGCTCGTCGAGGCGCTCGACTCGACGTTCCGCATCGTCGAGAGCTGCCTGGACCGTTGGACTCTGGACATGCTCGGCGAGGAGATCCGTCGTCCCGAGTGGGACGATACTTGGGTCCACACCCGCGGGTCAGTCCTGCAACGGATCTTCTCCCACGACGTCTGGCACTGTTCTGAGCTTTCGGGAACACTCGGGAGCGCCGGATTGCCACAGATGGACCTTTGGGACTGACGATGGAGACCTCGAGTCGAGGTCGAGCCTACGACGACTCGAGCGTGAAGCCGAGCCATGAGGCCAGGCTGCGGAGTTCTGCCCGCACGGCGGTAGTCACCGGGCGGGTGAACGACACGTCCTCGTGAATGGCGTTGACTCGCAACACAGATGCCTTGCGGTCGGCGACGGCGTCGAGCTTCCCGACAAGCTGGTCCCCGTGCAGGATCGGGAGGGCGTAGTAGCCCCAACGGCGGCTCGCCGCCGGCTTGTACATCTCGATGGTGTACTCGAAGTCGAACAGCTCAAGAGCGCGACGCCGGTCATGGATGAGCCGATCGAAGGGCGAGAGCAACGCCGTCCGGCCCTCGAAGTCGCCGCCGAGCGCGTCAGGGTCGACGCGCCACTCTCCATTGACGCCTTCGATCACGGCCGGTTCGCCAGCATCGCCTACTTCGTATGGCTCGACCGGGACCTTCGTCGTCTTCCGGCGCGCGATGCCGAGCGAGGCGAGCCGTCGCTCATTCCGGATGCGCGTCGCATCCTCTACCGTCGGCACATCGACGTCTGACGGATACACCCGCTCCGCGAGGTCCCAAAGCCGTTCCCGCCCGACGCGCCCGGCGATGGCCACCTCGCCCCGCATCATCAGGCCCTCCAGCATCTGCGTGACGTTGCGGTCGTTCGTCCAGCCGGTCGAAGGCCACGGCACGACCGATGTGTCCGTGATGTCGCGAGAGCTCAGGGCGCCCGAACTCCTGAGCTGGTCGAGGATGTCGCGATGGAATCGGTCGTTGTCGCGGAGCCAATCGCGATGCTGCTGATAGGGCGGCCATTCGGAGGCGCCAGCGAGGTACAGGCCCAGGTCGCGCACCGGCCGCACCACCGCGTTGAACTCGAACAGCGCCCGGTCTTGCTCGAGCGCCCCCTTGAGGTCAGCCGGCCGATACGACGATCCCAGGCGGCTCCAGGCGACCAGGTCCGCGCTCGGCGCGATCGCCGCGGTAGGGTCGAGCTGCAGCAGCGTCAGCCGCTCCAACATCGACACCAGATCGGATGGCCGCGTGGCGTCAAGCAGTTGCGCGCGCACGGCGATCTGCCGAGCCTGCACCTTGGTCAGCTCATGCACCATCGGAAGGCTACGGTACCCGGCGAGGGCGCGCGAGACCGGGCCGGCGCTTGACTTGCGGAAACTAAACTCCACCGATGAGCACGGAATCGCTACCGACCGGGCCGGATCGCGATGCCCTCATCCGCCTAATTCGTGAGACCTGGCCACCACGCTGTCGTGGCGACCATCGAAGGCGCCTCCTTCTTCTCGCTCGACGACAAGCACTGGCCGAACTTCGCGACCGTCGTCTGGACCGACGAGCACGATGAGGGCGCACCCTCGAACCTGGCGCGGCCGGGCGTCTATCGCCTGAACATCGGGGTCGGGAAGGAGACGTTCCAGCGCCTCGTAGGCGACATCCGGGAGCCCGACTACGCCGCCTTCGATCAAGTCCTGCCACACCCGGTCTATGCCAGCCAGCGCTGGATCGCGATCCTCAATCCGAGCCATGGCACGGTTCGGGAAACGGTACTGCCGCTGCTGACGGAGGCACAGGACCGGCTCGCCCAGCGACCTATGAGGGCACGTACGACCTGAGTTCGGCACCGGAGGCGAAGGGGCGCGTCTCGACGAGCCGCAGACGCAGTGGCGTGTCGGACGCGGGCCAGAACGGGGTACCCGCTCCGAGGACCACGGGGTGGATGACGAGCTGGTACTCATCCACGAGTCCGCGGCGCACGAACTGGCCGGCCAGGTTCGGTC
>JACDBQ010000857.1 GCA_013694845.1 Acidobacteriota bacterium | reverse complement strand
ACAATCAGCAACGCATCCTTGGCGCGAGCGACATCGGCGACCGCTCGCACCGGATTCAACACACCGGTCGAGGTCTCTGCATGAACGACAGTGACGATCTGAGGAGTTGTGCGTGCGATGGCTTGCTCGATCTCCGCCGGATCACAGGCCCGACCCCACTCCGTGTCGACGCGTGTCACGGACGCGCCGTAGCGCTCGCACATCTGCGCGAGACGATCGCCGAAGTAGCCGGTGACGACGCAGACGACGCGGGTGCCGGGCTCGACGAGATTCGCGACCGCAGTTTCCATCCCGGACGTGCCAGTGCCAGAGATGGCGCAGGTGAACGATCCTGGTTCGGCTTTGAAGACTCGCGCGAGACGCTCGCGCGTGTCGTCGAGAATGCCGACAAACTCCGGGTCGAGATGGCTCAGCATCGGTGCCGCCAGTGCGCGCATCACTCGCGGCGCCATCAGGCTCGGGCCAGGGCCAAGGAGCAGCCGTTCGCTACCGGGCAGCATCGCTCGTCTCGAGCGCGCCGAGCGCCGCCAGCTCGGCACGGATCGCCTCTACCGCCGCGGCAGGGGCCGGCCGCAGAGGGGCTCGCGGAGCGCCGCCGCGGAACCCGAGCAGGTCGAGCGCGGCTTTGAGCCCGGGCACGCCGAACGTGGGACCGATGGCTCGCGCCAGCGGCGCCAATCGACGTTGCAGCAGGAGCGCGTCGTGATGACGGCCGGCGCGTACCGCTGCAAACAGCGACACGCAGAGGTCGGGCACAAGACCGGCGAGCGCGAGCACCGCGCCATGCGCGCCAGCCGAGAGCGCCGCATGCAGCGTCGAGGCAGACCCCGCCAGGACCACGAACCCGTCGCGCATGCGACTGAGCGTGTCGGCGAGCTGCACCAGATCGGTGCCCGACTCCTTCAGCCCGACGATGTTCGGGTGCTCGCTCAAGGCAGCGACTGCATCTGCAGCCAGATTGACGCCGGTGAAGACCGTCACGTTGTAGAGAATGACCGGGACAGGCGACGCGTCGGCCACCTCGCGAAAGTGGCGGACGAAAATGTCGCTGGTCATCTGGCTCTTGTAGAACGACGGCGTGCGAATCATCACCGCATCGACGCCGCACGCCGCTGCGCGTTCGGTCGCGGCAATCGTCGCGCGCGTGGACTCACGCCCGGTGCCTGCAAACAGTGGCCGCCCGCGCGGCACGAGTGCGCGCACCTGCGCGATTGTTCGGTCAGCCTCGTCATCGTCCAGCTGCGCCGCCTCGCCGTTTGACCCGAGCACTACGAGCCCCGTGAGCGGAGAGGCGAGGTAGCGGCGCACATTCAGTGCGAGCGCGGTGTCGTCCAGTTCGCCCGTCTCGGTGAAGGGGGTGACGATCGGCGTGTAGATTCCAGGAGGCACCATGGTGTCAGAGCTTAGCGCGAGTCGCGAGACAGATGCGGTGTCGAATCGGCTCCCTGGACAGCCACGTTTGCCGCGAGCACGACCGCGAAGATCGCGGCCGCAGGGGCGAGCGTCCACGGCGCGCGCGTGATGGTCGCCAGGTTCGAGGCTTCCGTCAGCATGGTGCCCCAGGTGGCCACCTCATCGGAAAACCCGAATCCGACAAACGAGAGTGTCGCCTCGGCGAGGATAAAGGCAGGAAGGAGCAGCGTGGCTTGCACCAGCAGGTATCCACGACACGCTGGCAGGACGTGTCGGCCGATAACGCGCGACGTGCTGGCGCCAAGCGACATCGCCGCCGTGACGTACTCCCGTTCACGCTCCACGAGCACGATGGCGCGAACGCCGCGGGCAACAAGGGGCCAGGCGATGAGGACAAAGATCGCCGCCATCATCGCGAAGACCGCCGCCGCCGGCATCACCAGCGGCAGCGCCGCGCGGAGCACCAGCAGGACGTAGATGGCGGGCAGGACAAGGAGAAAGTCGGCGATGCGCATGGTGAGTTCGTCAGGGAGCCCGCCGCGGTATCCCGCCCACATGCCGAGGCAGGCTCCAGCGACGACGGCGCCAATCGTCGACAGCAGGGCCAGGCCGATTGAAAGGCGTGCGCCGAAAAGGAGGCGCGACAAGACGTCGCGGCCGAAGCTGTCAGCACCGAG
>JACDBQ010000840.1 GCA_013694845.1 Acidobacteriota bacterium | reverse complement strand
CTACCGGCCAGCACACATTAATATATACCCACGCAGGCGCTGGCCTACGAGCGCGGCGACATTCTGTTCAGCGGCGCCATGGAAGAGGATTTCGACCGCGGGTTCGGTCCTTTCGCCGAGTTCGTCGGGGAACTGGCGAAGTCACCGGCGCGATTGAAGCACCCGCTTGTCACCAAGATCCCGAAGATAGGCGCCGACTCGGCGAAGGCGGTCGCTCACATCAGCCGCCAATTGAACCTCGGTGTTAGCACCGTCGTGTTCGTCGACGTCGAGAGCGCGGATGAAGTGAAACAGGGGCTGGCGGCGATCCGGTTCAAGGCCAATGGCGGCACGCGTCCCGACACCGTCGGCAGCGCTCCGGCGTACTGGGGTATCACCGAGGCACAGTACCGGGAGAAGGCTGATCTGTGGCCCCTGAATCCGGCCGGCGAGCTCGTGAACTGGACCATCGTCGAAAGCAAGGAGGGGCTCGCCAGGATCCGCGAGATTGCAGCCGTGAAGGGGATCGGCGCGCTGTTCCCGGGCGCCGGCACGCTGCGCCGCGTGTTCACGACCGTGGATCAGGATGGCGCGCGGGTGTTCGAGGAAGCCGGCTGGGAAGGGGCGATCCAGCAGGTGCTCTCCGCGTGCAAGGAGTTCAATGTGCCGTGCGGTTATCCCGCCACGGAAAAGGACATCGAGCTGCGTATGAAGCAGGGCTTCAGCGTATTCATCATTAACTGGGGTGACGCCGGGTTCCGGGCCGTGGACATCGGCCGGCAGGCCGCCGGTCGCTAGCGCTCATCCGTCATGGGCTCGACGAAACGTGCGGCCGGGAGTAATCGTCGAACAACCATTCGTCGGGCAGTCGCGACCGATCTCCAGGCTGTCGGCCGCCTCGGGGCGATGCTGCTGCGCGCGCATCACGGCTTTGATCCGGACCGTTTCATGAGCGCAGGTCCCGGCGCCGAGAGTGGCTACGCAGCGTTTCTGGGCACGCAGCTCGACGCCCGTGACGCCATCGTGCTCGTCGCCGAACGTGGCGGCGAGGTCGTTGGCTACGCCTACGCCGGCATCGAGCCTCGGAGCTGGAAGGAACTGCGGGAACGCGCCGGGTTCATCCATGACATCCTCGTGGACGAGGGCAACCGGCGGACCGGGATCGCCGACCTGCTGCTCGATGCGGCCGTTGCGTGGGTGCGCCGGCAAGGCGTGCCGCGGGTGCTGCTCTGGACCGCCGCGCGGAACGAAGACGCGCAGCGTCTCTTCGTCCGCAAGGGGTTCCGCGGCACGATGATCGAGATGACCCTGGAGCTCCCGGACGTCGATCGGCCTGGCGCGGGCGCACTCCCGTTACTTGAGCCTCTGTAGAAACGCGCGCGCCACCTCCCGCACGTCGCGATGCTCGATGTCGACCGCCGCATTCATGGCGCGCATCTCCGCGTCGGTGACCCGGCCGGCGAGTGTTGCGACGGCGCGGCCGATGCCTGGCTCACGGAGCAAGGCGGGCGTGCGGACGACCGGCACGGCGTCGTAGGGGGGGAAATATCGGCGCGTGTCTTCGAGAGGTGCCAGGTCCAGCGCGTCGATCAGCGCGCTCGTCGCGTCTCCGGCGATGACATCCACCTGTTTCTCGGCCAGCGCGCGATAGATCAGTGACAGCTCCATGCCACGGGGTTGCGTGCCGAACGTCAGGCCGTAGGCGCCGATCAGGCCCGGGTAACCGTCCTGCCGCTGGATGAACTCGTGGCCGAAACCTGGCTTCCACCCTGGCGCGAGCGGGCGAAGGTCGTCGATCGTCCGCAAGCCGCGTGCCCTCGCATCGGTTCCGCGCACGAGCACGGTAAAGGTGTTGTTGAAGCCGAGTGGGTCCAGCACGCTCACCTGGCCGCGCGCGTACAAGGTCCGGGCGCGCGTGAGCGCCTCTTGAGGGTCGTGCGGCACGTCCTCGTGGAACACCGCCGACACCGCCGTGCCCGTGTACTCGATGTAGATGTCCAGATCACCGCTCCGGATGCCGCGGTCGCAGACGAACGTCCCGCCCAGATTCAGCTTCCGGTCAACCCGGATCCCTTCGCCCTCGAGTGCCTGCGCGAGCAGCTCCCCGAGGATGACCTGCTCGGTGAAATTTTTCGACCCGACGACAACCGTCGAGCGTCGTCCGCTGATCACCGCACCGCCCGCCAGCACCGCCAGGAGGAGTGCGGCGGCAATGCCGACGCCGATCATCGATCGGCGGGTGACCTGTCCGCGACGCAGGCGCCGCTCGGCCACGGCGAGCGCGCTGTCCGCCAGCAGGGCGAGCACGGCAGCTGGCACCGCGCCCGCAAGGATCGTCGTGGTGTCGGCCATCGCGAGGCCACGGAAGATGTACTCGCCCAGGCCTCCCGCGCCGATCGCGGCTGCGATCGTGGCTGTGCCGACCCCGATCACGCTGGCGACGCGCACACCGGTGACAATCTGCGGCAGCGCCAGCGGCAGTTCCACGATCAGCAGCAGCTGCCGGCCGGTCATGCCCATCGCGACGCCGGCCTCGATGATCGAGCGGTCGATCGTCGTCAGCCCGGTGACCGTAGTCCGGACGATCGGCAGGAGCGCGTAGAGCGTCAGGGCCACGAGCGCCGTGCGCGGACCGATCCCGCCGATAAAGGGGAGTGGAAGAAGAAAGCCGAGCAGCGCAAGGCTCGGGATCGTCTGCGCGACGTTGGCGAAGCCGAGAATCGCGCGCCCGGTGGACGGCCGGCGCGCCGCCATGATGCCGGCGGGGACGCCGATCGTGACCGCGGCGGTCGTCGACAGCAAGACGAGCACGAGATGCTGCCGCAGGAGCGTGAGCAGCTCCGCCGAGTGCGCCTGCCAGAATCGGAGCAGCGTCATTGCGGTCCGGGCACCGGCGGGAGGGCCTCGAGGAACGCTCGAACGCGCGGATCCTGGG
Organism: Acidobacteriota bacterium; assembly: GCA_013694845.1. Classification (GTDB taxonomy): domain Bacteria; phylum Acidobacteriota; class Vicinamibacteria; order Vicinamibacterales; family 2-12-FULL-66-21; genus JACDCA01. The sequence continues at coordinate 18,409 of JACDBQ010000840.1, read as the reverse complement.
AAGCCGCGACGGCTGCCGGAGTGTCGCACACCACCAGCCGTCCGGCATCGAGCACCGCGACTCGATGCGCGAGGCTGAAGGCTTCGCCCATGTCATGGGTCACGATGATGACGGTGGTCTTGAGCCGGCGCTGCAGCTGCGTGAACTCGGTCCGCACCTCGCTGCGGGTGATCGGATCCAGGGCCCCGAAGGGCTCGTCCATCAACAGGACTTTCGGGTCCACCGCCAGTGCACGCGCCAGACCGACGCGTTGCCGCTGACCGCCCGAGAGCTCGGCGGGGAGCCGTTGTCCGTACTCGGCCGGCGGCAGCCCGACCAGCGCCAGCAACTCGGCGACACGTGGCTCCACCCGCTCGGCCGGCCACCCTTCCAATCGGGGCACGACGCCGATGTTGGCCGCCACCGTCAGGTGAGGGAAGAGGCCGACGTCCTGGAACGCGTAGCCGGTCTGGCGACGCAGCCGGATGCCGTCCCATTCCCGGGTGCCGCGACCCTCCACGAACACCTGGCCCGCCGACGGCAGCAACAGCCGGTTGACGAGCTTGAGGATGGTCGTCTTGCCGGCGCCGCTCCGTCCGACGACGGCGAGAACTTCGCCCGGCGCGATCACCAGATCGAGCTCGTCGAGGATGGCGGGTCGGCCGCCGTAGGCGAAGCGGACCTTCTCGAAGCGGACCATCGAATCAGGCACGTGCGCGGGGCTCGCTCACCGGCGACGCTTCTCTCTCACGGGTTCCGTCCCGAGGGCCGCTTCGTCGGACCATTCCCGGTAGGTCGCGGTTTCGGAACCAAAGGTCACGGTGGTGCCGTCTACAAGCAGGTGAGATCCCTCGAGCCTGTTGCCCTCGACGAAGGTCCCGTTGCGGCTGCCGCGGTCCTCGACCGTCACCCCGGCCGACGTCACGACGACGCAAGCGTGCGTCCGGGAGACACTCGCCCCGTTGAGCCACACGTTGCTGGCGGGGTGCCTGCCGATGATGTTTTCCCCCTGGATCAGCGGGAGTGTCTTGTCCCCCCACGTGAGCCACCACCGCGGATAGCCGCCGTCCTGTGCATCCGGCCTGACCCCGGCGTCGAGATCATCGCCACGCGCCGCGAACCGATACCCGCGTCTGGCGACAGTAATCACCAGAGTGGGGGACTTCGAATCGTCCCCGAGTGCCTTCCGGATCTCTCCCACGGCCATCGCCAGGTTCGCCTCCTCGACCACCTTGCCGGCCCAGACTTCGTTGAGCAGCACGTCCTTGCCAACGACGTTTGGCCGGCGGGCGACGAGGATCTCGAGGATGTCGAATGCCTTGGGGGACAGGTGAACGGCGTGGTCGCTCCGCAGCAGCTGGCGCGACCCTGAATCGAGCACGAAGGGACCGAAATGCACTCTCATCGTTCGCGCACTTGTCGAACCCTTATCGAACCCTTGAGACATTGCGGCACGGTCGGTTCATAGTAACCGTTGCCGAACGCGGAAGGAGCCTGAATGGCTGGGGCAGTCAAAGTACCGAGTGGCGTCACGATCTGGAACGCAATGCGCGACGAGCTGCTGATGAACGTGTATCAGCTGCCGTTCACGACCCTGCCTCCCACGATCTATCACGTCTATCTGCACCCGAATGATTTCGAGCGGATCGAGGGGATCATCCCGCGGATCGTCTCCGAGCTCCAGAAAGCGCTCACCGAGGAAGTCCGAAAGATGAACGAAGGGCGCGCGCGCGCCGGCGGCATGCTCTCGCGCCTCATCGAACAGCCCGAAGCCTCACCCGTCGAGCTCCCGCCCGCCGGTTGGGACGTGCACCTCCATGCCGACCGGAACGACGAGCTGAAGCCCGGAGACCTTGGCATCGAGTCCATGCTGCCCCTGCCTGCGCCGGTTGAATTCGGCGGTCCTCCCACCACGCGGATCGTCCGGTCCGTGGTGACCGGAACTGGCCGCAGCAGCACGACGATCGAAGTGCAGCAGCCGGCGCCGCTGCCGCGGGTGGCGGGCGATCTCAATACGGCCGAGCGCGCGTCCCTGCGATACGACGACGAGCAGGGAGCCCACGTCTTCAGCATGCGGAAAGACACGCTCTCGGTAGGCCGGGGGGGGAGCTCCGTGTGGGTGGACATACAGGTGGTGACCTCGCCCCGCGTCTCGCGCGAACATTTCCGGATCCGCCGTCTTCCGTCCGCCGAGTTTCTGATCCAGGACTTCAGCACCTGGGGCACGTCCGTGAATGGAGCTCCGCTCCCGGCGGCGGCGCCGGCGCCCGACGGCGTGCTCCGGCCCGGCGCCGAACGCCCGCTCGCCCCTTCGTCGCGGATCGAGCTGGCCGGCGTGCTCGTGATTCATTTCGAGGCGGGGCGAGACGCGTGACCTGGCTGTACGGGGCGCACTTCCTGTTCCTGGCGGGACTCCTGGCCTCGGTCATGGCGCTCGTCTATCTCGCGCGGGTGCACGATCGTGACTGACGGCCGCCAATCCGTGGCCGACGCGTTCCGTGGGGCGGCGTGCACCAATCCAGGGCGGGTGCGGACCAACAACGAGGACCTGGCGGTCGTCGATCCGTTGCGCGGGATCTTCGGCGTCATCGACGGTGTGGGCGGTGAAGCGGGTGGCGAAGTGGCCGCGGCCACGGCGTATGACGTGATCCTGCAGCGGCTGGCCCGGCCGCTGGGCACGCCTGCCGAGCGCGTTCGCGAGGCCATCGCGATCGCGAACAACGAGATTTTCAGGCAGGCACAGGAGTCCGCGGCGTTACGCGGGATGGCCTGTGTCATCACCCTGGCGCTCGTTGCCGATGGCCGGGTGACCATCGGGCACGTGGGCGACACCAGGCTTTACAAGCTACGGCCGACCGGGCTGCGCAAGCTGACCCGCGACCATTCACCCGTCGGCGAGCGCGAAGACACCGGCGAGCTGGGTGAAGTGGACGCCATGCGACACCCCAGGCGCAATGAGGTCTTCCGGGACGTCGGGAGCGCCTACCGGGACAAGGACGAAGACGGCTTCGTCGATGTCATCGACGAGCCGCTGGAACCCGACTCCGCTCTTCTCGTTTGCTCCGACGGGCTCAGCGACATGCTGACCTCGGCGACGATCGGGCACATCGTGCGACAACACGCCGGTGACCCCGCGCGCGTGACCGAAGCGCTGGTCGCGGCGGCGAACGACGCGGGAGGTAAAGACAACGTGACGGTCGTCTATGCCGAGGGGCCGATGTTTGCCACCGCGGTCGCCGGCGGGCTGCCTGGATCGCTCACGCCGACCGAGCCGCTCGGCGCAGCACCCAATCCGGCCCCGGCAGACGAGCCGACGGACTCGCCACCACGCGACGGCGGGTTCCGGCGGGTGACGCGCTCGATCGTCCGCAGCCGCACGACCTGGTTCATCGTCGGTACTCTGGTCGGCGTGCTGGGCGCCGTCGGCTTGATGCTGCAGGTCGCGAAGACGCAGGTTCAGACACCACGAACGCTGGTCGTCGCGACGGACGGCACCGCGCCGTTCGAACGGATCGGCATCGCGATGGCGGCGGCACGCCCCGGAGACGTCGTCCGGGTCGAAGCTGGCGATTACAACGAGCAGGTCCTGATCGCCGATGGCGTTGACCTGTTCGCACGGATGCCCGGGACCGTGACCATCAGCCGGCCCCCATCCCTGCCCGTCTCGCTCCCCGGGATGACGGCCGGCGGTACGCTGCCCGTCCGGATCTCCGGTGTCCGCCTCGAATCATCTGTCTCATCGCCGGCTGCCACCGCCATCAGCATCAGCGGCACGGGTGTGACGCTGGAGCTGGTGGAGATTTCCGGTCCGTTCAGCCATGCCCTCACGCTGGAGCCGAACGCATCGGTGACGATGCAGGGCAGCCGCGTCGACGTGCCGGGTGCGGTCATCTCCGTACCCGAAGACTCGCAGGCGACGCTCATCAGCAACATGTTCATTCGGGTCGGGCGGTCGCCGGATCCACCGATCACCGCCGGTCCACGGTCGCGCCTGACGCTCTCCGGCAATCTGTTCGCCGGATTCGACCCCGAGATCGTGCGCGGCATTGCCGACGCGCGCCGCCGGGAGCTCCTCAACAGCAACATCATCGTTCCGCCGCCGCCGGCGCCGCGACGGGTGGGGGAGCGCAGACGCTGATGGCGCGAGAAGACTACGAAATCATCGGCTCCAAACCGATCGGACGGGGGTCCTTCGGCACCGTTTTCGCCGCGCGGCGCGTGAGCGACGACCGGCGGGTGGCCTTGAAGCTGGTGCTGCTCAGTGGCGAATGGGGCGCCGAGAGGATCGAGGCCGAGCGGAAGGGAGCCATTCTTCAGCAGCGTTTCGCCCAGTCGCACGGAATGGTGCCCGAGCTCTTCGAATACGGGCAGGACGGCGATGATTTCTACATTGCGATGGAGTACATCGACGGCGCCTCTCTCGAGGGGGTGTTGAGGAATGGCTCGCTCGCTCCTGCCGACGCCGCGGAGCACGCGCGCTGGCTCTGTTGCTTCCTGGAGAAGGCGCACGCCTTTTCGGGGGTCGTCGACGGCAAGTCGTACCGCATCGTTCACACCGACCTGAAGCCGGCCCACCTCATGATCTCGGCGTCCGGCGAACGGAAGGTGCTCGATTTCGGCATCGCAAAGGCGCTCGAAGAAAGCCGCGAGCTCGGCACCGACATCGGTCGCACGATCGCGTATGCCTCCCCCGAGCGCCTGGTCTCGGATCAGGTCAACGCCCACGCCGACTTCTGGTCGCTGGGCGTGATGCTCTACGAGATGCTCTGCGGGCATCGTCCGTACCCGCACCTGGACGGGCCGCGATTCCGCCGGGAGCTCGAGCACGCCATCACGTCCAATGCGCCGCGCGCGCCCCTTCCGCCATCTTGCCCGGGGGGATTGAAAGCCATCGTGAACAAGATGCTGGCGCTGCAGGTCGAGCATCGGTATCCGACGGCGGCAGCGATCAAGGCCGATGTCGACGCGTATCTGCGCGGGGACGTGCCGGCGGCGCTGGTGATCTACGAGACGCCGGCCACGACGCCGGTCCAGCGATCCGCCTCGCCGCGCACTCAACCCGTGTCGGCACCGGTGCCGCTGAGTCCGTCGCCGTCGGTGGCTTCGGCCGTGCCCGAGACGATCCCGCGGCTGCCATCGCGCGAGATCCCTCCGACGGACATCCGCATGTCCACCGATGCGGGGTCCGGCGTCGACACGCCCGTTGCCGTCATCGCGCCGCCGGTCGCCGCTGTTGCGGTGAAGCGCCGCTCGTTTGTCCGGCGCCTTACGGGGGTCGCGACGATGCTGGCTGTAGTGCTGGTCGTGGCCACGGAAGGCGTGGCCTGGCTGTTCGCTGAACGGTTCCGCGACACGATGTCAACGCTCGACGAACGGACCGTGAGCGAACGCAGGCGCGCCTACGAGGCCGTGGATGACTGGGCGCTGCTGGATATCGGGCTGAAGGGCCGCGTCCACTCACGACTGAGATTGGCGCTGGTGTCGGTCGGCGACCGGGTGATCGCGGACTACCGGCTCGAAGAGCCCGCGATGGGGCCGGCGGAGTGGGGGCAGGCCAACGAGGCGCTCAGCTGGGCGATGCAGCTGTCAGGCAGGTCCGCGTCCCTGCGCGGCAAGCAACTCATCGCCGAGGGGCATGTCAAGCGTTTCGAGGCCCAGGCCGCGACCCGGAGCAGCCAGGGGGCGCTGCTGTCCCAGGCCGCGCTCGCCAAGTTCCGCGACGCGGCGAACGCCGATCCGGAATCGCTGGACCCCTATCTTGGGATGGCGCGCATCCTGGTCTACGCGCTGTCGGATGTTGATGGTGCCGCGGCGTCGATCGCCGAGGCCCAGAAGCGCGGCTACACCTGGGGCCGTCGCGAAGCCGCGCTCCTCGGTGACGGCTATCTCCGGCGGGCCCATGCCGGGCGCCGCCGCGCCGGCGTCCTGACCGGCGAGCAGCGTGAGCGTGAGCTCACCAACGCGCGTGCCGACTACCAGCGGTGCGTCGAGTTCTTCGATCCAATCGTCGCCTTCGGCAACGCCGCCCAGAACCTCGAAATCTGCAAGGGGCAGATCGAACGAATCGACCGGCTGCTCGACAAGGTGCAGCTGGAGCAGCAGTTCGAACGCATGCTCGAGTCAATCGCGAAAGGGTCCTGAGACGTCATGCGTGTGATCGCGCCAGGTGTCGAGCGGGTCCGTCCGGAGGTCCGGCGGGTCCGCGCATCCAACCTCGAGCTGCTCGGCCTGCTGGTGGCTTCAGCGATCGTGACCTCGGGCCTCCTGCTCGCGTATGCGGCGCGGACCGTTCAGATCCCGGCCACATCCCCGGCTGACGGTCTTGTGCCGTTGCACCGCCTCAGCTCCGCCACTGCCATCGAATCTCTTCTCATCATGTATCCGTCCGCTTACGAACGGCAGTTCGTCGCGGGGGCGCTCTACCGCCGGGTGATGACTGAAGGGCCGCCGCTCGAGCACGTAGGCGGGCTGGCAGCCGTGACAGTACCGGCGGCGGAGATCACCGCAGATCCCAGCCTCGTGCAGTTGCGCGAGCGGCTGGCGCGACGCCCTGCGGCGCCGAGTGTCGCTGTCCTGTCGGCGGCTGACATCGCAGCCCTCAAACCGAGGGTGACCGTGCGCACGGTTAGACAGTTCAAAGTGCGCGCGTTGCGCGCCGTCGTGACATTGCTGGCGGCCTTCTGGCTGACCCACCTCGTCCGACGGTGGCGACGACGAGATGATGATCCGGTGCTGCTGCCCGCGGTGATGCTGTTGTCAGGCGTCGGGATGATGACCATGCTGGCGTTGCGCGATCCGCTTCGCGACACCATGGCGGTCGGCACGTTCTCAGGAGGCATCGCCGCCGGTCTGGCGGGGCTGCTGATCGCGGCTGAGATCGACTTCGAGTCGTCGCGGCTTCGGCGCGCCGTGATCCTGCCGCTGTCGGCGGCTCTGGCGCTGGCGCTCGCACTCCTTCTGTTCGGGAGCGGTCCCGGCTCGAGTGGCGTAAAGGTCAATCTGCTCGGGGGACAGCCCGTCGAGGCGATCCGGCTGCTCGTCGTCTTCGCGCTCGCCGCGTACTTCGGCCATCGGATCGAGTTGCTCCGCGAGCTCTCCGAGCCGCCGACATCCTCGCGTCCCTGGCTTCGATACTTCCGGGTGCCGCGCTGGAAAGATGTTCGGCCGGTGTTCGCGAGTATGGCGCTCGTGCTGGTGTTCTTCTTTTTCCAGAAGGACCTCGGGCCCGCGCTGGTGCTCACGTGCGTGTTTCTCGCGCTCTATGGAATCGGCCGCGGCCACGGCGCGTTCGTGCTGACCGGATTCGCGCTGCTGCTCGGCGGCTTCGCGCTGGCCTACTGGATCGGCGAGCCCGCGACGGTCCGTCAGCGGGTGATGATCTGGTCCAATCCCTGGAACAACGGCGTGCCCGGTGGCAACCAGGTGGCGCATGGCCTCTGGGCCCTGGCCACCGGCGGCTCGTGGGGTAGTGGTCCCGGTCTTGGCAGTCCACACCTGGTACCCGCGGGACACACCGACTTCGTGCTTGCGGCCGTCGGCGAAGAGCTTGGCTTCGCGGGATTGTCCGCGATCGTCCTGCTGTATGCGCTGCTCGGTTGGCGTTGTCTGCGTATCGCGCTGCGCGCGCCCGGCGATTACTCGGCTTTCCTGGCCGTCGGTGTCGCGCTGGGGCTGGTCGTGCAGGCCCTCGTCATTGCCTGCGGCCTGCTCGGAGTCGTACCGCTTTCAGGGGTCGTGACGCCTTTTCTCAGCTTCGGGCGGTCCTCGATGCTCGCCAACTGCGTTGCGGTCGGCATCGTCCTCGCGATCGCCCAGCGGCGGGGCGCGCGCCGCGACCACTTACGGGCGCCGATCGCGGCCCTGTCGGCGGTGCTCGCGGCGGCCGCGGTCGTCGTGTTGACCAGGGCCGCCTGGGTGCAGGTGGTCAAGGCCGACACCTTTGCCACCACCGCGAGCGTGTCCGAACAGGCGGACGGCGGCTATCGCTTCGAGCAGAATCCCCGGCTCCTGGCGGCGGCGCAGACCCTCGTCAGGGGCACCATCTACGATCGGAACGGATTGCCGCTCGCGACCAGCCGCCTGGAGGAGATGGACGAAATCGAAACCCTCTACAAGAGCGGGGGCCTCACTTCCGCGTTGGCTTGCGATCGCACGGAAACTCGGTGCTATCCGCTCGGCGGCCTCACTTTTCACCTGGTGGGTGACTGGAACCACCAGGCGAACTGGGGCGCGCGGAACTCGTCTTACGTCGAGCGGGACAGCGACGCGCAACTGAAGGGATACGACGATCGCGCCAGAGCCGTCGAGGTCGTCAACCCGCGCACTGGCGTGGCGCACCAGGCCATATCCCGCGATTACCGCGAGCTGCTGCCGCTCGTTCGCCAGCGCAACTGGCCGAGCAGCCGCGCGATCGATGGGCTGAAGGCCCGTAACCGGGACGTCCACACCACGATCGACGCGCGATTGCAGATGCGCGCCTCCGCCGTGCTTCGGGAACGAATCGAAGCAGGACGGCATGCCCGTGGCGCCGTCATCGTGCTCGATGCGCAGACCGGCGAGACACTGGCCTCGGTGAGCTACCCGTGGCCGAACGCCCTGGATCCCGACGATCCAGCGCACGAAGCACCGCGCCCGGGGGCGGCCGAGTGGCTCGATCGCGCGCGCTACGGTCTCTATCCGCCGGGCTCGGTGTTCAAGCTGGTGATCGCGGGCGCGGCGCTTCGGGCCGGCGGCGCAGGGGCGACGTTTGCCTGTGCCCGGCTTCCAGACGGACGGGTCGGCAACTACATCCGCGGCTCACGTCGTCCGGTCCGCGACGATCCGATGGACACGGCGCCGCACGGATCGCTCGGCCTGCACGACGGGCTGGTCGTATCCTGCAACGCCTACTTCGCCCAGCTGGCGCAGCGCCTGGGGCCGCGTCCCATCCTGGATGCCGCGTCCGTGTTCCAGATCGACGTCGCGCGGCCGCTGACGACGTCCGCCCTCGAAGGCACGCTCGCCCATGCGGGCTACGGGCAGGGGCGGGTTGTGGTCTCTCCCTTGAAGATGGCACGCGTCTCGGCGTCCATTGCCGCCGGCGGCGCCGCGCCGTCGGCGCGATGGCTCGCGGCTTCGCCGGATCCAGTCGCGCCGCAGCGGTTTCTCAGTGAGAGGGATGCGTCACGGCTTGGGCGCGCCATGCGGGACGTCGTAGCGAATGGTACGGGTCGGGTGCTGCGGTCTCACCCGGTGCCGATCGCTGGAAAGACCGGGACCGCCGAAGTGGACGATGACGCGGCGCATTCGTGGTTCACCGGATTCGCACCGTACGGCGGCAGCGGGCGGCGAATCGCCTTTGCCGTCCTGGTCGAAAACGCCGGATACGGCGGCCGCGCCGCCGCGCCGATTGCAGGCGAGCTCGTGACCGCGGCCCGCGAGTACGGGTTGATCAAGTGAGGGAGGACGACGTGAGCGTACGGCTGCGGCACATGGGTCGGGATCTGCAATCGAAGCTCAAAGAGTTCTTCGAGCAGGCGCCGGACCGGGATGCGACGCCTCTGGAACTGCTGCACACGGCCCTCGACCAGCTCGAACGCAAAGTGCAGCCGGCGGGACGCGGGCGCCGGTTGTTTCCATACGACCGGATCGTCATTCGAATCGCCCAACCGGATGCAGATCCGGTGGCGGTCGAAGCCGTCTTCGGCGACGTCGCCGCACGACTTCATGACCGTCTGGCGGAAATGAAATGCGATGCCCCGGAGCGCATCGACGTAAGCCTGTCATTTCTCGATCCGACAGGGAACCCCACGCCGCCGCTGGTTGGCGTCGAGTGCTTCAGCGAACCGCGGCGGCACCTACCGCCGTCGACGGGCAAGCGGCCTCCCGCGGTGACGGTGAGCATCGTCAAGGGGCAGTGCGCGGAAGGCGAGTACGTTTTCACGGAGCCGGTGATCGCCATCGGGCGCACGCCGGAACCGACCGATGCCTTTGGACAGGTCCGTTACAACCACGTCGCGTTTCTCGAGACGCGCGACGGCGTGAACGAGACGGTCGGACGCGCCCATGCCCGGCTGCAATTCGACGAGTCATCCGGCCGCTATTACCTGTTCAACGAGAGCAGCAGCAACCCGACGTCGATCATCCGCGGGGGGCGCAGTATCCGCCTCGCTCCGCGGGATCCGCGTGGTGTGCGGCTGCAGTCGGGCGACCAGGTGCAGCTCGGGCGAGCGGTGCTGCGCGTGACCATCCAGTCACCGGACGGTGAGGAGCGCAGCTGACCGGGGGACGCCGTGGTTAGAAGAGCGCTTCGAGCTGGTCAGCGACTTCGGCAGGAATCTCGATCGCCTTCATCGTTCCGTTCGGCTGTTTCCGTACACACACGGACGTCATCGTGCCCACCGCGACGACTGTTTGCCCGCGCACGATGGTGAATTCGTACTCGATGGTGCGGGTTTTCAGCTGACCGATGCGGACCCAGACCTCGAACTCCTCTTCGAACCGGAGGGGATTTCGAAACTCGAGGGCGGCGCCGAGCCGCGGCCATCCGAGATCCCCGCCACGCTCTGCGATCGTCAGCCCCGCCGCGCGCCACATCGCATGCTCCGCCTCCTCCAGGTACCGGAACATCGTCGAAAAGTGGACGATGCCGGCCAGATCGGTGTCGGCGAACTGGACACGACGCGGATACTTGAACTCGGTGGCCATGGCGTCTGGAACGTGTCCATTCTATGGCGTGGTGGGACTGGCGTTTCTCGTGATCGCGATCATCGCGTGTGCGCTGCCGGCTCGACGGGCCGCATCGGTCGATCCGATGATGGCGCTGAGGGGAAATTAGAACTGTTGCCGGGGGGAGCGTTGATATGGATCAGCTCTTCTCGACGCCCTCTTCGCTCTTCTCCCGGTCCTTCTCTTCCTGCTGCTGCAATTCGATCTGCCAGTCGGCGAGCGGCTGCGGTCCGGGCTGAATGTGGGCAATATCGGGATCGAGCCCACCATCGGCCCGATTCGTCGGCCGGTCGGTGCGGTCCGCGCGCCGAGCTTCCTTTATTTTCTGCTTTTCCATGCGCGCTTTTTCACGCTCGCGCTTCATCAGGGTCGGTCTGGATCTCTGGGCCATCAACACTCCTGGCTGTATTTTACTCGATCAACGATCAGCTGGGAGGCTGGAAGCTCGACTTTGGGCGGCTGGATTACTTTCTGCAAGCGCTCGGCGACGTGGCTCATAACGCAGCGGCGGTCGCAGACTGAGGTGGCTGGGTCTTTCAACAATGACGTCGGCGGTCACGCTCCCAGGGATGCGGTGACGCTCGGAGGGACTGGAATGACGCGGCAACAAAGACTGATGGTTACACTGGGCGCGGGGGCGGCCGCGCTGTTCGGAGTGCAGCGAGCCTTGCGGAACCGGCACGCCATCAGCTTCGAAGGGCGTGTCGTTGTCATCACCGGCGGCTCACGCGGGCTGGGTCTCGTGCTGGCGCGACAACTGGCCGCCGAGGGAGCGAGGCTGTGCCTGCTCGCGCGCGACACGGAGGAACTCGAGCGGGCCCGAGCGCAGCTACCCGCGGACGCGGAGGTGATGACGCTTCGCTGCGACATCCGGCGCCGTGCCGACGTCCGCCTGGCGATCGATCGCGTGCTCGACAAGTGGACCGCCGTCGACGTCCTGATCAACAACGCCGGAGTGATTCAGGTCGGACCGCTCGAGCATATGACCACGACCGATTTCGAGAACGCGATGGCCACCCATTTCTGGGGCCCGCTGCACCTGATGTTCGAATGCGTGCCCTCGATGCGGCGCCGCGAATTCGGACGGATCGTGAACATCTCGTCGATCGGCGGCAAGATGGCCGTGCCGCATCTCGCGCCGTACTGCGCGAGCAAGTTCGCGCTTGTCGGCCTGTCGGATTCGGTTCGAGCAGAGCTCGATCAGTACGGCATCCGGGTGACAACGGTGTGCCCAGGGCTGATGCGGACAGGGAGCCCGCTGAACGCCGACTTCAAGGGCCAGCACGAACAGGAGTACGCGTGGTTCGCGATTTCGGATTCGTTGCCGGTCGTGACCATCTCGGCCGAACGCGCCGCCAAGCAGATCGTCGAGGCGTGCCGATATGGAGACCCTGAACTGACCATCACGGTGCCGGCGAAGCTGGCAACCCGGATCTACCACGTCGCGCCGGCGTCGATGGCGCGTGCAATGGCGGTAGCCAACAGGATGCTGCCCGGCCCAAACGGGACGGCAGGAGATCGCCAGCGCCGTGGCCGCGACAGTCAGTCGCGATGGACTGAGTCGTTTGCAACCGCGCTCACCGCCCGGGCGGCGCAGGCGAACAACGAGGTCTAAGGGCCGGGGTACGGGATGCGGGGTGCGGGGTGCGGGGCACCCAGCACCATCATAACGTTACTAGGTCCGCGCGGTCTCGCCCGCTTCCACGAGTTGTTTGAAGCGCTGCAGATCCTGCCGGATCCGGGTGGCGGCGTCGGAGCCGAGCAGGCGGGCCAGGGCATCGCCGATCTTCCCACCCGGAGGGCTGTATTGCAGGCGGACTCGCACGCGCGTGCCCCCGCCGACACCCACGTCATCGAAGTTCACCGAGCCGGCGCTGACGACGTCCGAACCTTCGATCGACCGCCAGCCGATCACCCGATCGGCGACCTCGTTGATGATCTCCGCATTCCATTCGACGGTCGTACCGGCCGGCGCCTTTGCGCGCCAGCGCGAGAGCGTATCGGTGATCCGTTCGACCGATTCCAGGTGCGACATGAAGCGCGGCAGGTTCTCGAGGTTTCGCCAGAAGCGGTACAGCTCCGAGATCGGCCGGTTGATGACGACGCTCTCCTCGACGTTGACGCCAGCGAGACCGCCCAGGGCCTCCCGGGTGTCTTCACCGGTTCCGGCGGTGTTCAGGCCGAGCATCTTATACGTCTCGCAATGACCTGACATCCCGCGGCGGACGAGCAGCGCACCCAGACCCGCCATCACCCATCCACCCGCGCGCCGGCGCGTCAGGCCATACGCGGCCAGCCCCGCGCCGGCGGCCATCGAGATCCATCGTTCGGCCTCGCTGATGTTCCGACCTTCGCGGATCGTCGCCTCGCGCGCGTCTTCCGGGAATTGCAACTCCATGTAGTCCATCGTTCTCTCTCCTGCCGAAGGATTAGCGTTCTGTGGTCGCGCCTCGGGTGGGCGTCCACGATGGCGGGTCGCTCGCCGGGAACGATTCGTCCGAGGCATGCTCGACGACATCCTTGGCGCCGCCGTAGCCGAGGTCGCTCATCGTCTGGCCGACCCAGCGCCGCACCGCGCGGACGTCGTGCCGGCCCATCGCAGCACGCAAGGCGACACCGGTGCCGATGACGGCCAGCAGCCCGCCCGTGAAGCCACCACGTTTCGCGCCCACTAACGTCAGCACTGAGCCCCCACCCGCTGCCAGCCAGCGTTCCTGATCGTACGACGACAGCGTTGCGCCCAAGCCCGGCTTGTCCCAGACGCTTTTCTGGCTTCGCGGCACGCTGAGGTTCATGGTTCCATCGGACATGGTTTCTCCTCGTGCCAGCACATGAAGCACACGCCGTGCCCAGCCACGACTAAAATGACCGATCATGCGTTCCAGATCGGTTCTTCCGTGGTTTCTCACCGCCTTTGTCGCGATGGGCTCACTCTCCGCAGAACCAGCCCAGCCGCCCTACGATGTTCTGATCCTGAACGGTCGCGTCATGGATGGGTCAGGTAATCCCTGGCTTCGAGGCGATGTGGGTATCCGCGGTGGCCGGGTTGTCGCCGTGGGACGTTTGACGGACGCGCGTGCCGCCACCGTCATTGACGCAGCCGATCGGGTTGTCGCCCCCGGTTTCATCGATGTTCACTCTCACGCCGCCGAGGGCATGACCCGCGAGGCGCTTCGCCAGGCGCAACCGCTCCTGGCCCAGGGTGTCACGACCATCATGGCGAATCCGGATGGCGGCGGCCCGGCGGACCTGGCCGAGCAGCGTGCGGCACTTGAACGCGGCGGCATCGGACCGAACGTCGGCCTCCTGGTCGGCCACGGCAGGGTTCGAAGCACCGTCATGGGCGGCGCGAACCGCGAGCCGACAGCTGAGGAACTGGCGCGCATGCGGGGACTCGTGCGCCGGGCGATGGAGCAGGGGGCGTTCGGCCTCTCGAGCGGCCTTTTCTACACACCCGGCAGCTACGCGAAGACCGACGAAGTGATCGAGTTGACGAAAGTCGCAGCCGAATTCGGCGGCGTTTACACCAGCCATATTCGCGACGAAGGAAACTACAGCCTCGGCGTCGTCGCTGCCGTGGAGGAAGTGATCCGGATCGCTGAAGAGGCCAAGACGATCGGGATCGTCAGCCATGTGAAGGCGCTCGGCCCCGACAACTGGGGTCTGGCGCACGCCATCACGCACCGGATCGACAGCGCACGCGCACGCGGCGTGCAGGTATTCGCGGATCAGTATCCTTACGAGGCCTCGTCCACCAGCCTGGCGGCCGCGTTGCTGCCGGACGGCGTCGTGGCGCCGACCTCCAAGCAACTCGCCGCGCCGGCCGGGCTGCCCGCCGACCAGCAAGCGATCGTGCAACGCGCGCAGCAGGTGGCGACCGAGAATCTGCGGCGGCGTGGCGGGGCGGGCGCGATCATGATTGCGCACTACCGGCCCGAGCCGGCGCTCGAAGGCCAGAGCCTCGAACAGATCGCCGCGGACCGCAAGCAGCCAGCGGTGCGGACGGCCCTTGACCTGATCGCCCGGCAGTCGCCGTCCATCGTGTCGTTCAACATGTCGGAAGAAGACATCGCGGAACTGATGGAACAGCCGTATACGATGACCTCGAGCGACGGCGGGCTGGTGGCCATGGGAGAAGGAAAGCCCCACCCTCGCAATTACGGTTCCTTCGCGCGCAAGCTATCCAGGTATGTGCGCGAGCGGCGGATCATCACCCTCGAGCAGGCGCTCCGCTCCATGACGAGCCTGCCCGCCACGGTGTTTGGCTTGAAAGATCGCGGCGTCATCCGAGAAGGATCGATCGCCGACATCGTCGTCTTCGATCCGGCGAAGGTCGTCGAACGATCTACCTATACCGATCCGCACCAGCTCGCCGAAGGGATGGCTCATGTGCTGGTGAACGGAGAGCCGGTGATCGCGAATGGCAAATTCACGAGCGCCCGGCCGGGGAAAGTGTTGAGACGGTGATGGCCTGCATCACTGCCGCCCGAATCGCTCCAGGTAGGTCTTCATCTTCAGCTTCCGCCTGGCGCTTTCGGAGGTCATATAGCGGACCGTGCCGACGATCGGCCGCTCGAACCAGGGCCGATCGTAGCGGCCGAGCACCCAGGCGTAATTGAGATACGACACCGGATCTCGTCCGTCCAGCGAGTAGCGGTTCATCAACGCCGCCATTCGATCGAGGGCATCGGCGGGGTCACGGCACCATTCGAGAATCTTTTTGCCCCAGACCATCCGCATGTAGCCGTGACACCACCCGGTGTCACGGAGCTCGTTCTGCGCGGCGTTCCAGACGACGTCGCCGGTCTGTGCGGCGTCGAGCTCGGCCAGGCTATAGAGGCGCGTGCGCGGATCGTCCAGGTGCGACTCGAGCGTTGCGCGCGCCCACGCGGGCAGCGCGCCGTAGGAGTGGTGGTCCGGGGTCCAGGTCGAGCCGTTGAACGCGAGCTCACGCCACACGGTCAGCTGGTCGAGGAACTGGTTGGCGCCCGGGGACACGTTCCACCAGCCGTCGCGCGAGCCGGCACGCACTTTTCCAACTTTTCTGAACGTCCAGCGTTCGTGCGTCATTACGGCGGCGAAGATCTCGTGCGCCGAAATGTGGCCGAAGTGCAGGTAGGGCGAGAGCCGGCTGGTGCAATCCATGTCGGGATCGTTGCCCTGGTCCGCGTAGCGAGCCAGCTTGTTTGCCAGAAAATCCCGCAGCACTCGGCCGGCCGGCCGTGACCCACCGTGGGTAGGAACAGCGGGGACCGAATGATCGACGGGCAAGCTCCGGACGATCTCGGGCACCGCTCGGTCGAGGGCTGTTCGAGGCCATCGCTTCGCCACATCATCGGGCACGCTGGCGCCTGCGGCTTCGAGCAGGGCAAGCGGTTCCTCGAGCGGGAAGGCCGCCAGATGGTCGCGAAGCGTTCGCTGAACGAGGGCGCGGTACCCGCGCGCAGTCGGGAATGCGCGGCCGTGTTCCGCGACGGGGATCAGGCCATTGCTATCGACCGCCTCGAGCCGCACCGCGGACTGGCTCGTGGCGGCCGCCAGCATGCGCGGCAGGAAGAACTCAGGGAACCAGTCGGTGATGACGACGGCGGCATGCCTGGACAGTCTGGCGAGAAGCCCTCGTCCCTCGCCGGGCTGCCGTTCGAGGTACGGGTAGTAGGCCGCCGCCGATGATGCGCACGCCCTCTCGTTGTCACGCATCCCTTCGATCAGGAAGGTGTGCAGCCGGTCCGACGCGTGCGGATAGTCGACCCGTACGGCTTCGAGGATCACGAGAGGTTTCTCGAGCTCCAGTGACAGCTCGACGGCACGCTGGAGGGCGAAGTTGTAGCGCGTCCGCCGGGCAGACGTCATCCAATACAGGACGCACGCGCCTCTGCGCGCTGGTGGCACGTCCTTCTGAATGCGGATCCGTGAGGGTGGAGTGGACAGGGCCGTGAGTCCTGCCCCACGATACCCTCTTCCGTTGACATACAGGATGGAAACATGTACCCTTTCATCCGGATATACGGATAGATAACGTCCCTGACGCATGGCCACCGCTCAAGCCGGCATTTTCGACGACCTTACGACTCTTTCGGACGTCACGCGCAGCCGTCTGCTGCTGCTCCTCGATCGCAACGAATTGACGGTCGGTGAGCTCGGCTCGGTGCTGCAGTTGCCGCAGTCGACGGTCAGCCGGCATCTGAAGACACTGCTCGACGCGGGCTGGGTGACGTCGCGTCGCGAGGGGACCAGCCGCTACTACACGCTGATGCTCGACGCGCGCGGCCCGGCGGCACGGAGGCTCTGGACGCTGCTGCGGGACCACGTCGGCAGCGGCGCCGCCGCCGATCAGGACGCGCGCCGGCTCTAGGCGGTGTTCAGTCACCGGCAGTCGACGTCGCGGGAGTTCTTCGAGTCCGCGGCGGGCCAGTGGGACAAGCTTCGGGAAGAACTGTTCGGCCGGGCGTCGCACCTGCAGGCGTTGCCCGCGTTGCTCGATCCGGAGTGGACGGTTGGCGACCTCGGCTGCGGGACCGGGGCGGTGGCGGCCGCGCTCGCACCGTTCGTGGGCCGGGTGATCGCCGTCGACCGGTCGGGTGACATGTTGCAGGGCGCGAGGCGCCGGCTGCGTGACTACGTCAACGTCGAAGTCCGACGGGGCGAGCTCGAGTCGCTGCCGATCGCGGACGCGGAGCTCGACGCAGCCACGTTGTTGCTGGTCCTGCATCACCTGCCGGGGCCGGCCGAAGCGCTCGCCGAAGCGGCGCGCGTGCTGCGGCCGGGGGGCCGGCTGCTGATCTGCGACATGCTGCCGCACGACCGCGAAGCCTACCGCCAGCAGATGGGCCACGTGTGGCTGGGGTTCAGTGAGGAGCAGTTGAAGGGATTTCTCGCGGACGCCGGTTTCAGCGGAGCGAGAATAGTGCCCCTGGCGAGCAATACGGCGGTCAAGGGACCAGGACTCTTCGTCGCGAGAGCTATCAAGGGTTCGTTATAGAAGGAGCAGTGATGAGCACAGTTGTGGAAGAGATGCACGCATTTGACGCGGCGGTGAAGGCCGGCCGTGAACCGTTCAAGGTGAAGGACCTCTCGCTCGCCGAGTTCGGTCGCAAGGAGATCCGGCTTGCCGAGCAGGAAATGCCCGGCCTGATGACGCTGCGCGAGCGTTACAAGGGCAAGACACCGCTTGCCGGAGCGAAGGTCATGGGCTCCCTGCACATGACCATCCAGACGGCGGTGCTGATCGAGACCCTTGCGGAGCTGGGCGCGGACGTGCGGTGGGTCTCGTGCAATATCTTCTCGACGCAGGACCACGCCGCTGCGGCGGTTGCCGTCGGTCGGCCCGAAACCAGGGGCACGCTCGACAATCCGCGTGGCATCCCGGTGTTTGCCTGGAAAGGTGAAACGCTCGACGAGTACTGGTGGTGCACCAGCGAGGCGCTGATGTGGCCCGACGGTTCCGGTCCGACCCTCATCGTGGACGATGGCGGCGACGCGACCCTGCTGGTTCATAAGGGCGTGGAATTCGAGAAGACCGGCGCCGTGCCGGCGTTCGACGAAGCAAATGAGCCCGAAGAGTGGGGCGTCATCCTGAAGCTTCTCCGCAAGGATCTCAAAGAGAATCCCAGGCGCTGGACGAACGTCGCGAAGGATCTCCGCGGGGTCAGCGAAGAGACGACTACTGGCGTCCATCGGCTCTACGAGATGATGAAGGCGGGCACGCTGCTCTTCCCGGCGA